>NZ_JAGWCT010000008.1:0-75976 GCF_020657815.1 Clostridioides sp. ZZV15-6597
CTACTGTATAGTAAGCACTTTAAAGTACTATAGTTACCTAATAGAAACTATTGGTATATTTCATTTTTAAATACTTATATATTTAAAATAAATTTTTATGCATATTACCTAAAATGATATAATACTTTAAAGAGGATTATTAAAGAAAGGATGTTATGATTTATGAAAAAAGATTTACCTGAATGTCCTGTAGAGATTACTTTACAACTCATCAGTAATCGATGGAAGGTATTAATTATACGAGAACTATTAGATGGTACTAAAAGGTTTGGTGAAATCAAAAAATCTATTGGAAACATAACTCAAAAAGTTTTAACATCAAACTTAAGGTCTATGGAAGAAAGTGATTTAGTAACTAGAAAAGTTTATCCAGAAGTTCCTCCAAAGGTAGAATATACCCTAACGGAAACTGGTTATAGTCTTGAACCAGTTCTAAATTCAATGCATGAATGGGGAAATGATTACAGACATAAAGTTATTAACAAATAAAAATAACCGTATCGCTTCACTATGATACGGTTATTTAAAATATTGTAAAATAAATATATTATTATTTTACAATTTGCACATTTTTAGTCTAATATACTTCAATTATATCTTTATAAGAATCTACCTAAACAAATAATTAGCTACTCTATTTATAAATCCATTTTTCTGCCAATAAATTACATCATCTACTAAAAATGGATTATCTGTAATTATACTATCTACATTTAAATTAATCATTTTTTTCATTAATTTACTACTATTAATAGTCCATACAAAAACTTGTTTTCCTTTTTGATGTATGTTATCTACTACTTTTTTGTTTATAAATGTGGACTCTATTCCATATATATCAACATAGTCCCAGTCATAAAAATTCCCATATGCAACTGCTGTTAAATAACAAGTTACCATATTGGGATTTAATTTTTTAACCCTCTTTAATACATTTTTATTCATTGATGCTACAACACATTGACTATCTAGTCTATTTGATTTAATCAGCTCTAATACTCTTTTTTCTACATCAGTTTTTTCATGACCATTAAACTTTATTTCTATTAGCAATTTTATTTTCCCCTTAGAATACTTCATTGCCTCATCAAGAGTTGGTATTTTCTCTCCAGCAAAATTTGACCTAAAATGACTTCCTGCATCATATGTCTTAATTTCATCATAATCTACTTCCCAAACATTTTTATCTACACCAGTGACTCTTTCAAAATTAGAATCATGAAATAAAATCAACTCTCCATCTTTAGTTTCTTGAACATCAATTTCAGCATATTCAGCTTGAGTTATAAAGGTTTCTTTAAATGCTGCTATAGTGTTTTCTGGAGCAACCAACGCTGAAACCCTGTGAGCCGTTGCTGTTGTGTTATAAAAAAATGAAGTATTAAATAAAATATCATTGTTTAAAGAGTACATCATTGACTCAATATGTAAGACAAATAAAATTACTACTATTTTCAAGGTAACTTTTAATACTGCCCCTATTGAGTTTTTTTGTTTTTCTAGATTCTTTTTATAGACACGAATGTCATTATATTCATAATAAAACGCAGAAATAAATCCAGTACTAATTATAAATATAGCTATTGATGAAATAAATGCTGCATAATCATTAAACATAATACATCTACTAATAAATATATCTTTTAAAAAGTTTGCATTGGTGTAATTTTTAGTCCATATTCCTATCAATATAATAATAACATGATAAATTATATACCCTATGACAGTAACTATTAGAGACAATCCTAAAGAATAAAGTATTAATTTTATTGCTTTTCCTTTTGTAAGGCTAGCGCTTTTATTTCTTGCTTCTTTAAAACTATTTGTATTTAGAGTTACTTCATGTATACTAAAAATCCACCTAATAACTGATATATATAATATTAAAATTAAAACTATATAAATTATATTTAGAACAATATTAGAACTTATATAATCCAATATATATTCAGGAAGTTTTATTTTCCCTATAAAACCTGAGGTTAAGGCTATATTCGTTAATGGAACTATTAGTAATACAAACACAAATAATAATATATTTTTAGGATTCAATATGTTTATAGATTTTTTTAAGGATAATTTAATAAGTTTAAACAAAGTAATTTTTTCAGAAATTCGTGATTTATCAAAACAAATAATTACTGAAGTAAATTCAAAAAACATATAAAATGCCAATATTATAATTGACAGTATAGCTAATATTATTGATAGAGGATTCGTTAATATTTCTCCTATGTTATCAGTACTTAAATACACTATATTTGCACTTTTCATAGAACTACTTAATACAAATTTAATTGATGGTAATATAATCAACAAAGCTAATCCTTTATGAAATAACTCAAATAGAATTAATGTACTCCAGTTATATTTCACCAATTTTATAAAATTATTTAAAATTCTCTTTTTCATGATATCCCCTTAATCTTTTTATTATATTTTAACCTGTAAATAACTTAAATATATATTATCTTTTAATAATTTATAATTTAATATCTTACAAATTATTCTATTTACGACTATTCACAAATAAAAAAAGCACTTTCTTCTTCTTAAAAAAGTGCTTTCTACTATTAACTTGTATTTGCTTATATATTTAATATAGTACTAAATCTATACTAACCTAGTTTCATATGTAATATTGGATATGGATTCCCTTGCCCATCTATTTCAGACCTATCAAACTCTTTAAACCCTAAGTGAGTATAAAATCCCACTGCTTTTTTATTTTGTTCATTTACATCAACATATTTTATATTGTATTTATTTATGGCATATAATATTAGTTTTTTTCCAATACCATTACTCCTATATTCACCTTTTATAAATAACATTTCAATTTTATCTTTATCTATTCCCATAAAGGCTTTAATCATATTATCATCTTTTACACAAACCATAGTTTCTACTTGTGTCAAACCAATTTTAACTAATGGCTTCAAAGATTCAATATCTTTTTCTATTAAAAAATCATGTGTTGCTCTTACTGATGATTCCCAAACTTGTAACATCTCTTGAAATTCTTTTGCACTTCTTTGTTTCATTTCAAAAACTATTTCAGAACTCATAATAATCTCCTCTCCATAATTAATATTCTTTTTTATCAAAGATAGAAATTATAAAGGACTATGAAAGTTAATATCATAGTCCTCATTAAATTTAAATATTATCTCTAATACACTTTTATAATTTACATACTTACATTTAATAAATTTACTACAATAATTTACCTTAGTTTATACTAAAGGTGCTTCTATTTGAGTAGTAAAAAGGAATTTATGGCAGTGGCCATCATTAACAGTAGTATTTCCACATACTAAGTGAACATGCTTATTAGTTCCTGGTATATTAATTGCTGGACCTGTTGTAACACATATCTTGTGGAAATGGTCAAGAAAATCTACATTATCATTTATTTTATGAACATGATTTGTTCCACCATTTATTGGTATAACTTCACCTGTAACTCCTGCAGCACGATGATTATGTCTATCGTCACATTCTTCTGCTAATTTAACACTTTCTGAGTATTCATGAACATGTGTCATTTCTTCATAGTCATTATAACACTTATTACATTTATTATATTTATAATCCTCATACATATAATCTTTTTCACATTTACAATTTTGATAACTCATTTTTATATCTCTCCTATTATATTATATATTAAGAAATTCCTCTAAAGAACCTCTAATATATACTATGAACTGGAGTCAAAAAAGTTCATATTTTGTAAAGTTATGTAATAATTTAATTATTTATCCCAGTATTTAGGACGTACTAGTATCTCTGGTAACTTTGTATTAGAATCTCCCTTTGCAGTATTAATCTGTAATTGTGTAAGGAATACACTATTTTTAAGATTTGCCCCTCTAATATCGCAGTCTCTTAAATCTGCTCCTATCAAATTAGCACCACTTAAATCTGTCTCACTTAGATTAGCTGCTATAAGAAATTTACCTTTTAAATCTGCTCCTATTAAATTTGTTTTTCTAAGGTCAGCTCCTATTAAATCCATACTTTTACTTAATTTTTTCTTATTTTTAAAATTGGAACTCTTTACAAAAGATTTGACTTTTTCTAATACAGAGTCACTAGCGTGTGACAATAATGAATTAACCTTTGCTCGATGTGATATTATATCTAAATCTATTAGTTGTTCTGGACTCATATTAGTTATCTTATCAGTTTCTTCAATTATTAGATTAAGTTTTTCTTTGATTGCATCAGATATATCTAATGTAGATGCTTCTTTAAGATACCATAACATTTCATGTAACTGCCTCATAACTAAAAATACTTCAAACATCTGGTTTGCTAACTCCGGCTCTTGTATCCAGTTTTTTCCTTTGTATGTTACTTGAGCTACCTTTTGACCTGAACCAAAGCAATCATATGTAGTACAACCTCTAAATCCTTGCCTTCTAAGATTTTTATGTACAGAACATTTAAAATCTGATTGTAAGTTAGTACATGGTTTACCTGATTCCTTATTAACAGGAAAGTCTTCTGAAGCAGAGAAATAAAGGGCCACACAACAAAGTCCAAAACAATTTTCACAGTCAATTTTTAAACTTTCAAATAGTTGATTATTATATTTATCTTTATGTATAGCTTTCATATCTATTCTCCTTTTGTTTTTGCATTTTATAAATTAATATTTATTAATAAGTCATTTTTAAACTATTTGTACAAAATTACTTCTTCTTAATTATAAGTTAAAGTGTCCTTTATTCCAATAGTATACAGTAATCTATCAACTCTAATATCTGTAACAATACCTTTTTCATGCCAATGATTTTTGCATCCACAATAATCTAATACTACACATTGAGGAACAAATCCAAAATTTTTCGCTTTCCATCCTCCAGATATAAGGTTAAGTACGCATGCTACACCAATTATACCTACATCCTCAACATCTACCATTTGTTTTGTAAAAACAGTCTTTTTTCTTTTGCATTCAAAAATTCTTCTCTATAGCACCTATTCATTATTTCAGCTCCAACCATATTTTTAACCTCTTGACTTCTTGATTAAATTCTCCTGTAGCTGATAACTAATCAATTAGTTTTCTAAAGTTTTTCAGTGTTAAATCTATATTATTTCTATACTCTTTATTCAAAAATATCGTTGCTAAAATTCCTCTACAAAAATCTGCTGTTCTTTTTAGATTGTTTTTTTCCCTTAATTTGGATAGTTTTATAAGCATACTTTTAGGTATTTTCTTTAATGTTATTGATTTATTTATATATATTTTCCATAATAAACCTAAGACTAATAGTTCAAGTACATATTCTATATTACTTCTTACACATTCTATCTCATTTTGATATATAAACGCTCTAAATTCTTCTGTATATATACCAGTAGATTTGGAAACTTTATCTATTACTTGATTGGTAAAAAGTGATACATCTTTATAATATTTATTAGAACTTTCCTCTCTTTCGCATAACGAATAAGTTACTATCTCTCTCATATAACCCTCCTATATGTTAGATTTGATTATACTTCTAACATACATTTATTTTTTATTTTAGACTTAACCTATATCCTAAAATATCTTTAAATATTTTGATTATTTTTTAGTAAATAACTCCTTAGTCAATATTAGCTATATTTTAAAATTTATTAAAAATATGGTTATAATTTTTTATTTTAATGAATTTAAAATAAAGTAATTTTTTGAAGATACTTAGTTCTAGTATATTAGGATTTTCTTATTTGTATTTATCTTATCACATCTTAATAAAAGTAATTGCTCTTTTCCATGACTGATTATAACTTTGTTTATGATATAATTTTATGTTACATTTTTAAATTGTATTATTTTAAATTTTGCCTTGATTTTTATCTACATATCTTATACATACAATATCTTATAAATCCAGATAAAAGTGATAATAGTATATTAAGGAGGACAGATAAAATATTTAGAACCCCCATTTAAAAATAATCTATTACACTCACACAAGAAAATATATAAATTATCCTTTAAAAATCTATAAGCTAAATTTGTCACAAAAAAAGAAAGAAATACTAAGATTTCTTTCTTAACCAATAATATATTCTAGTAATGTACCTTTTTCTATCTGTTTATCCATTTCTAACCTTTCATTTGGGCCAAATGTTATCCATAACTTTACTTCACCATTTTCATCACATCCAGCTACTGCTTCTCCATCTTCACTATCTTCACAGCATCTGTACACTATAGGTACTACTTTTTTCATTTCTTCCATTACTTTATTTACATAGTAATCTTGTTCTTCACCTTTTAAAAAATAACACATAAGCTACCCTCCTAATGAATTTTCTATTACTACATTAAATTTATATCTGTACAATAGCTATATAGATTATTTCATAAATATCACAAATTTTTTATACTATGCTTTTTTGACAACAGAAGACTTTAGTTTCATAGCTCCAAAACCATCTATTTTACATTCTATATCATGCCCATCAGATGGGTCATGAATTAAACGTATACTTTTTACTTTTGTTCCTATCTTTATAGAGGATGAACTTCCTTTTACTTTAAGGTCTTTTATTACTGTTACAGCATCTCCATCATTTAACACATTTCCATTTGCATCTTTAATAATGTTTGTATCTTCTTCTGTATCTAATCCTAATGTCCACTCATAAGAGCATTCTGGACAAACTAGAAGAGTTCCATCTTCATAAGTATATTCTGAATTACATTTCGGGCAATTTGGCAAATTTTCCATATTTATATGTCCTCCATTTATTATTTTTAATTTTATTTTTAAATATAAAATTTCTTTTGAGCCTATATAATACCACATTATACTTATATTGACAAATACATCCCTATACTTAGAAAAGTAAATATCTCTTTTTAATACTTGCCTATTGTAATTAAGTTCATAAAAGAAAAAGCAGTCAATCTGTCATAATCAACCGCTTTTAAAAATAAAATTTATTTTTTATCAATCAATATTTCAATATCACTACAGGATTGCTCTAATTCATTTACACTTAGATAATATTGTAAATAGAATTGCCTAATTGCTTCTTCTGATGGCTTAGTATAAATTTTTTCACTTCCTAATACAATTTTTTATAAAATACAATCCAATGAAGATATACTTCTTTGTCCAGCTCGAATGCTAAAGGGGTGGCTATTATTGATTTACCTAATGCTATAACTTCAAAATTTATTGACATTATTACAAAACTTCAATTTGTAAAGTTGATTTCTTCTAATTTAGGCAATAGGTTTGATTTATTGCAAACAAAACTTGATTCATTTTATATATAGGGTGGAATTTATTGTTTCTTAACCATAATTTTCTTATATTTATCTAAAATTGCCTTCTTTTAATGAAATTATGTACAAAATAATAGAAAATCATATAAATTTAAATATACTATTTACAGTGTTTTGTATTAACTCTATAAGTCCGATTGACCATTGCTATTTTTATTTTTTTGATTCTATATTTATGTTATATACTATACACATAAATACTGTATCTATTACTTATAATATAGTTCTCTGTTATACTTTTAAAAGTACTTTCTTCACTAAAAAATAACCACATAAGTAATTATCTTATATGGTCTATGTTAATTATTCATTATTATAAAGTTTTATTTTTAAATATCCTACAGTAGATATACTAAAATTGTTTAAATAAATTTAATAAAATACTTTTCTCCCTGGCTCAATTTATAATCATTTAATATAGCATAAGAAAATAATCCTAATCTAATCCTGTTATCTATTAATGCCTTAAAAATTTCTATTGGACTCATTTCATATACCTTATCTTGCAAATCTATAGGTTTAACCTTTTTAAAATTTAATTTATTCTATCTCTTTTTTTACATATTCCAGTATATAACTAATTCCCATACCTATAAAACTACCAACTACCCCCCACATAAAATTATCTGTTACAAATCCAATTGATATACCAATTATAAAACCAGCTATAATTAAATTATCTGATGGGTCATTTTCTTCCTCATTTTTATCATAATCTGTGATATTATCAGTAGGTAATTTACTTGCTACAATCGTATCTTCAACTTCAGTTTTATTTTCATTAACTATTAAATCATCTAAAGTTACATTAAATAGAGTTCTTAATAATATTAGATTTTCTATATCTGGATATGTTTTATTAGATTCCCATTTTGATATAGCTTGCCTAGATACATTTAGCATTTCAGCAAGTTGTTCTTGTGATAAATTTCTTTCTTTTCTTAGTCTTTTTAAATTTTCCCCCAAGTTCAACATAATCACCTCATCTCAATTTAAATTATATTTATCTATTGGTTTATTCACAAGACTTATATGGTTGCATCTTGTTAACTATTAGTTGCATTGCTGGATTTATCTACATTTCAAATAATAAAATTATAAATAATAAACCGTATCACTTACTTGTAACATGTTTATCTGTTACACCTATTAGGATATTTTATTTTCTATGTATTGTTTTATAACATCTAGTGGAACACCTCCTACAGTGAGGAAGAGGAATTTCTCCTCGTATATTAAAAATAAGCTACTCTACATAAAAAAGAAAGCTGTTACACATCAATTTATAATTGTTCATGCAACAGCTCCAACTTTAAGCTTCTCTTGTATTTTTAATTATTTCACGAATCTTTCTAGCATTTTCAGCAATATCTTCAACGCTACCTTTGGTTAATAACCCACCAAATCCACACACATCAACACCATTTTCCAACCATATATGTAAGTTATCAAGAGTAATTCCACCACTTGCCAATATCGGCATATCAGGTATTGGTGTCTTGAATACCTTCACTAGTTTAGGTCCATAGAAATCTGATATTGGAAAAGCTTTGATAAAGGTAGCCCCTAAACTCAATGCATCTACTGCTTCTGTCAATGATGTACACCCTGGTGCGTAAGGAATTTGATATCTATTACAAGTTTTTGCTACACCTTCATTGTAATTCGGTGCAATAATGAACTGAGCTCCATGTAAAATGGCATGACGAGCTGTTTCGCTATCCAAAACTGTTCCTGCTCCTACACAAAGTACTTTACCATACTTCTTGCTAAGCCCTTGAATAATTTCCCCAGCATTATTCAAGGTATAACTCATTTCTATAACTGGTACTCCACCTTTAATACAGCCTTCAGCAATCTCACATGCACGCTCAAGTGTTTCCGCCCTTACAATTGCTAGAGCTCCACATTCTACCATTTTTTTGGTTATATTCATCTTTTTCATATCGTTCACCTCTGTATTCATTAAAGCGTTTTAATCTCTATTTAATTTATTAATATTGCTTATAAGACATGTATTCTCTACACATTAACATAATTGCCTGCTCTATTTATAACACTTTATTAAACATTGCTATATAATTTTCAACTACTTGCTTAATTTCTTCAAGTACTTCTCTAGTTGGCTCAGTTACAGGAAGTCGTGCAGGTCCAACATTAATTCCATTTAAGACAACAGTTTTCTTTATAACAGATGGGATAGTCCCAAATTTTAGAATACGACGAAGTTCTTCAATACTATTTTGAGCTTTTTGAGCTGCTTTTAAATCACCCTTGATAAAGTTATCATAAATAGCAATATCAATCTCTGTTAGAAAATTTGCTGTGGCTGCAACAGCACCTTGCCCACCAGATTTCAAGGTGTCAAGAATAAGTGAATCTGAGCCTGAAAATACACTGAAGTCTTCATTCCTAGTTATTTCAATATAAGCTTTTATATTATCAAGCTTACCACTACTATCCTTTATTCCAACAATATTCTTTACCTTAGATAATTCACATACTGACTCAGGTTCAATATTAATTCCTGTCTTACCTGGCATGTTATACATCATAATTGGTAAGTTAACTGCCTTAGCAATAGCTTTATAATGTAAAATTAATTCCTGTTGTGTTGGAGCCACAAAGTATGGCGTAATAATCGATAATGCACTTGCACCTATGTCTTCCATTCTCTTAGATAAATTTATAACTTCACGAGTTGAATTGCCACCAGTACCAACAAAAACTGGTACACGATTATTAGTATGATTGATAACAATTTTTGCAAATTCAACCTTTTCATCATCTGTAAGTACATGACATTCACCATTAGTTCCTAAAATAAATAATCCATAGATTCCTCTATCAATTAGATAATCAATCAACTCACATGTTGCATGTGGATTGATATTTTGATTTTCATCAAATGGCGTTATCATTGCACATATAATACCTTTATATTTCATAAAATTACATTCCCTCTCTAATAGACTTTCCAAGACTTCCTCCTGGGTGCCACTTCAAATACTGCTGTGCATCAAGACCTTTAGCGTACTGAAGTGCAACACTTAATGATTGTAATACTATAGTTTCAGCAAGAATTGACGCACGAGGAGCCTTATTAAGGCAATCGCCTTCCTGTTTAACACCTGCAAATAAAAATATATCAGAAGAATTTTTTAAGTATGAATCAACATTGCCACTTACACCAATTATTTTTGCTCCATTTGCTTTTAATGTTTCAACAGTTGCTTTTAATTCTTTAGTTTCACCACTATTAGATATTGCAATAACAACGTCACCCTCAAGTACTTGACCACTTGACCCATGTACTGCTTCTGTACCATGCAATATATATGCTGGTGTCCCAGTTGAAGAAAGCAATGAGGAAATATATCCTGATACATGGCCTGGCTTACCAATACCAGTTACATGCACACGTCCATGATTCCTTTCTGCTTCGAAAATTAAATCACGTGCTTTGTTTATAGATACTTCATCTATTGAAGCAATGAACGTCGCAACTTCATTAGATAGATTCTCTAGAAATACAGGTAATGTATTTTCTACCATAGATTTATCCTCCTTAAAATTATAATGGTAATACCTATTGTCCTTGTATAATATTAATATGTCTTAGATAGGTTTTATAAATTGTAAAATATTATGTAATATTGAACCAACCACGTTATAATCAATGTTAGGGAAAGTTGCACCTTCTATACCAAGTGTCCCATAAACTGGATATAGTATAACTGGTAAGAATGCAAGAAATAATCCTACAACGAATGAGCCAACAATAGCTCCTCTCCATCCACCTGATGCATTACCAAATACTGCAGCTGTACCACCTGAAAAGAAACATATATGAGCGGCTGGAATAATTACTACAGGGAATATATTAGGAAGTGATGCCATAATAACAATTGCTAATAGACCAGCAGCATATGCTGAAATAAATCCGATAATAACTGCATTTGGTGCGTATGGAAATACTGTTGGTACATCTAATGCAGGACGTGAACCTGGAATATATTTTTCTGAAATAATTACGAATGCTGCAGTTATTTCAGCCAAGAACATACGAACACCTGACATTAATATTGACATACCAGCTACGAATGTAAATGCTTCTATAAGAGGGAACACCAACCAGTGTGTTGAGCCAGCAAGTTCCTGAGTAAATGCGTGACCAGCTTTTAATGTTGCTACATAGAATAAGATTAGCATAACTATAGACAGACCCATTAAGAAATCTCTGAATATTGATAACCACTTAGGAAATTTAATCGTTTCTGTTGTTTCTTCTTTATGCTTTGAAAATAAACGACCAATATAACCTGATAAACCATAGCCAATCATGTTGAAGTGACCAATAGCTTGTTCATCCCCACCTGTTAGTTCACGCATAAATGGTTGACAGAATTGAGGTAATGCAGCAGACATAAATCCTAAGATAGTACCACCTACTAAAATAGTAATTGTATTATCGAATCCATGTGCTTTCATAATCAAAACTAATACACAAGAAAAGAATAAACTATGACCTGTTGTAAAGAAAATATTTTTGAATCTTGTAATACGTGCAAAAACTAAGTTTAATATGAATCCAAGAATCAATGTACATGAAACTGCAAAACCATATGTACCTTGTGCAAGTGCAGTAGCTGCTTCTGGTGAAGCTATAACACCTGTAATTCCAAAACCTTGTTGGAATAATTTATTGAAGTTCTGTAATGCTCCAGTCATAGCTGAAGCACCAATACCAAATATCAAGAAACCTATAAGTGTTTTTGAAGCTCCAGTAAATACTTCAACAGCTGGTTTCTTTTGAAGAATCAATCCTATAAATGCAACTACACCAAGTAAAACAGCTGGTGTACTCAATAAACTAATAATAAACTCCATAAATAGCCCTCCTTATTCTATTAAATTTTATTTTTCTTTCGATGCAAGAAATTTTTCTAATGCCGTTTTAATTTCATTACGGTCAACAATATTGTGAATTCCAATTATATCAAATTTCAAATCTTTATTTTTTAACTCTTCAGCAACATCAATTAATGTTTCTACAGCATCTCCATTGAATCCATTTAATGAGTCTAATGAACCATGCTCTACTTCAATTGGAAAATTATTTTCCTTAATAATTTGTTGAGTCTTTATTTTTAACATCAAACTTGAGCCAACTCCTGCTCTACATGCGATTAAAATTTTATACATAATTAAATCCCCCTTTTATAATTCGTGTTTTTTTATAAAATCAATAATTTCATTGGCTTCCTTAGCATTATCTAAAACTCTAAAGAATTCCTCTTCTTCCAATAATTCAACTAACTCAGACATAGCACGTAAATGACTATTATTATCTATTGCACTTAAGCAAAATACATATTTTACAGGGTCATTATCATCATTTCCAAACTCAATAGGATTTTCTAAAGTAGCAATCCCTATTGCAATTTCTTTTGACCCTGCTTCTGGTCTAGCATGTGGAAGTGCCACATGTTTTGTAATTACTATGTATGGTCCAGATACCTTTGCTGAGTTAACCATAGCATCGACATAGTCTTCAGTTACTTTATTATTTTCAACTAAGACAGAAGCTGACTGTCTAATAGCCTCCTCCCAATCTTTAGCTTTTATCCTTAGTTTTATTAGTGTTTCATTAGTAATGTCACTTAGCATAGGTCCTTCTCCTTCCTTAGACGTAAAATTTTCTATCTGTGTAAAATAAGCTAATAACTCACTTGAAAGCATACTCTCAGAAGTTACTTTTGCATATTTTTTTATTATATCCATAACCTCATCTATTTTAGGTTGCCTTAAAAAAATATCACCCAATTGAATGTACACTTCACGTGTAACCTTATATTTTTCTTTTGGGGTCATAACAGGACTAACTTTAATTACTGGAACGTCTGTTTTTAAACCCTCTGCCTTATAATTAGTAGTAAACACAATGTCTACAGATTCACTGATATTTTCCAACTCAGAGGATTCTAATATTGGTAGAAAATGCAAATCAGGGAACAAGCTTGTCAGTTCTGCATGTAAAATAGCTGAACTACCAACACCATTTGAACAAACTATCAATGCTCTCCTTTTTCTAGGTCCATCAAACTCTTTTTTATCTGAGAAAAGGGTTGCAAAATGCATAGTTAAATACGCTAATTCCTCTTCTTGAATGTCTTCTCCAAATAGCCCACAAAACTCTTTCATTGCATTACTCACAATTCTGTAAACTAATCTATATTCTTCTTTTACCTTTTCACAAATTGGATTATAAATAGGCAATTTAAATAAAAGTCTGTAATAGGCTGGTCTAAAATGAGAATATAGTCTCTTAAATATTTTTTCTTGGCTTATATAATAAACTCCACTTAAATATCCAAACTTTGTCATCATTTTATTTACAATTTTTGAAATAACAGCTCTATCTTCTGTATCTTCTTCATCATTTCCTACTGATATACCTAAAATCCAAGCACTAATATACATTATATTATGAGATTTTATCTTCTCTTTACTCTCATATACTTCTAATAGTTCCCTAGCAAATTTGTATTCCTTCATCGAACTCATGACTGCAATATTAGGAATATCTATATTTTCTTGAATAACTATTCTATTTGAATACATTCTTGCTTTTAGAAAGATAAAGATATATATGAACTCTATTAATCTATCTTCAACAAAAGTAATTTCATATTTTTTTACAAGCTTTAATATAATTTTTTTAGCTTCTTCAAAACTATCTAACTTATACTCTTCAATAAAAATATCAAATACTCTTGAACTTTTCTCATTAGATAGCGTTTCTATAATGTTTTTAATAAGTACTCTTCTAATTTCCATCTCATTCCCGACTAAGTAATATCCGTTTATACGATTGTTCTTAACTTTAATGTTCTTTTTCTCAAGCCCTGGTATCAAATCTTTAAAATCAAGATTTACAGTAGACCTACTTACTTTTATAGAATCTATAAAATGATTAATTGAAATATCCTCCAGATTAATAAAAAGCATTAAATACATATATAAAATTCTTTCTGTTTTGCTAAAGTAGTAAGTATTCTTAGAATAGTTTTTTTCTAGGATTTCTTTAATTGCATCTTTTGTATCTTTTTTAACAATAATATCTTTATCAGCTCTTAAATATATAAGTGGTACTTTTTTTACTTTAAGTATGTCATTGATTTTATTTATTCTATAAGTAATTTGCCTCTTTGATGCATTAGATTCTTCTTGTAGTTCATCAGCTGTAATCAATGTGCTATTTAATAAAATCTGAAGAATTGATACAATTTCTTTGTCCACTTCTATTAATCCCTACTTTCTTATTAAGATTAGTCTTTATATTATCGCTGGATTTTCATCACCTCCACAATATTTATTTTATTTGATAATTTTAGCCTTTTCAATTTCATTTAAGTCTAACTTTTGTTTTAGATTAAGACAAAAATTAAACTTATCTAAAATACAAACTATAGTACAAGTATATATTCTATACATAAAATACATAAAAAAAGAGTTTCTTAAATAAAGGAACTCAAGAAAAATTAGATTTAAAGAAATAAAAATCACATCAATTTTACATAAATTATTACACCTAAAATGGCACATCAATTCAAATTAATGTGCCTTATTTAGCTAAATTTTCTTTCTTATATAGTAGTCTATACTTATCTATTTCATTCTTTTAAGTGTTTCTTCTAAAGAAATACACTCTGCATATCTTCCATTCCATATAAATTCATTGTAGTATTTATATGATTGTTCTGCTGACATAAATGAATTGCCAACAGTTGTATTTGCATAAGCTGGAACTATTATATTAAATCCATGCTCAAATCCACATTTTATAGTGGCATCAATACAGTAATCTGTTTGAAGTCCAGTGACAATTACATCTTTTTCGCTCTTATTTGTTAAGTATTCTAATAAACCTGTTCTCTTAAAAGAACTATTTACTTCTTTATCAAATATTTTTTCTTCATTACATGGTTTAAATTTTTCATATATTTCAAAACCATCATTACCCTTAGTTAATTCATTTTCAGCCCCATCATCATGACGTATGTATATTACTTCTATATTATTTTTTCTTGCTGTATCAATTAAATTCTCTACGTTTGCTACAAATCCATGAAAATTATACAACTTTTCATTTGTTATTAGGTTTTGTGTATCAACAACCAATAAAACCATATCTATTCCTCCAGGTTCCTAAAACAATTTCTTTATATTTTATCATAACAGTAAATAATATCCTATAAATTTTTTATTTATAAAAAACCTACTAAAAATAGAATCAGATTTAAGAGAATGCTTACAAATATTTTTCACTTAAAATTAATTAATAAGTAAGGGAGAGTCATATCACTCATTTATGACATGATTCTCCCTTACACTCTTAAAGAGTTTGTGTTGTGTTTTTAGAAAACTTTTTATATAGTGCATTTCTTGGATTTATAGCTATCAATACAATTGCAAATACCAAATATAATATTGCATAGTATTTTATAAGTTCTATTAAACTTCCACTAATTATCCCAATTAGAAAATTAAATAGTTGATGTATTATAATAGATACTAACAAAGTTTTATTTAAATTATAAAAAGTTGCCACTATAATACTAGTTGATATAATCGCAATCATAAAAAATATAATATATTTTATTAAATCAATCCCTGTAAATCCTGTTGTAAACCATATTGGTAAATGCCACATCCCCCACCAAAACCCTACTATTATTGATGCTTTTAAAGGAGAATGTTTTTTCTGAAGTTCACTTTGAACAAATCCTATCCAACCTAATTCCTCACCTAATGGACCTGCAAATAAATTTTTTAAGAATAAATATATAAACGCTCCCCATGATGAAACTGTGAAGCTAGGCATTATTCCATGATTTTTAGATGTTAATATAAGTATAACTACTATAGCTATTAAAACTTGTATACTAATTACTATAGATACTATTGAAAATTTAAATTTATTTCTAAATCTATCTTTTACATATACTAGAAATTTTTCATCTGGGTAAATTTTTTTAAATAATATCATAAATGCAAAAGTTGATGACCAGGCTGATATACACAAAGTAATGTCAGATACCACTGTTGGAAGTTTTAACATTCTAGTTGCTAATGCTAATAAAAAAAGTGGTAAGAAAATTATATTTGTTAAAATAATAAAACTTACTATAGGTCTTTTTAATGTTTTCTCTACTATCATAAGAACCCTCATTTCAAATTAATATTTAACTGCTATATAAGTTATAATTGCTTATACAATGAGTTTAAACCTATGAGTAAGTCTCAGGTCAATGTTTTTTATATTATTTTTTTATAGGTGCATATATTTCTAAAAATATGCGTTCAAGCCCTTCTTCGTAAGTAGTAAGCAATATGTTAACATAGACTATTCCAAGTAAGTCATATCCATTTTCTATTGCTATTTTTCTTAATCGGTCTTCCACCTTATCATCAATATTTTCTCCTCCAGTTGACCATCTTCCATCTTCAATAATAGTATAAATGCAATTTGGATGAGCGAGAACTTCACCTTCTATGTTTTTGTCAAAGCCCTCTATTTCTTTTACAATTATAAACTTCTCTCCTGTTATGCCTTCTTGACTAAAACTTATTACTCTTCTTAAAGCAGTTAATGTAACTGCTTTTTTTAGACTTTCTGTATTCTCTCTTAAAGTTTCATATTCATCATATTCAGTAACACTTTTTATTCTACCCTTTACTTCTAAAGGTTTCATTTCTTTTATTGCGTATTTCCCAAAATATTTTTTAATTTTGTCACAGTCTTCTTTAATTAACTGAATCTTTTTTAAAAGAAGCTTTTTATATTCTATTTCTTCCAATATGATTTGTTCTTTCTCTTCTAGCAAAAGCTCTAAATTATTTATACTCTTGCTTTTCATTATTTCTTGAATCTTTTTAATTTCGATATCAATTTCTCTATAAAAATTTATCGTTGTAATATCATATATATCAAACTGATTATATTTTCTATATCCATTTTCATCATTTTTCTTAGGTTTTACTAATCCCTTGTCTTCATAAAATTTTAGTGTATCTCTAGATATACCTAAAAATTTAGATACTTGTCCAATTGTATACATTGTATTCTCCTATTATTGATATATGCTCTTTATGTTCATTAAATTGCTTCTTATTAACAATTCCAGCATCTTCTAAATCTCGAATTGTCAAAATCAGCTTAGTATTTCTTAATCTTTGGAATTACTCTTTTTATTTCTCCAAAATATGAGTACACCATTTCTCATCTAATAATTCTAGTACATTTTTAACTGAGTATTTATCTATTTTTTACCTCTATTATCAGTAAGAGATTCTTGTCCATTAGCTTTATATTTCCTAAGCCAAGTGTAAACTTGTTAATATGATAAGTTATAAATATTATCTTGTCTACATATTTCTAATAATAATACTTTCCTTACAATATATTCTTGCACATATTTAATTTTTATTTCAAAAGATTTCCTAGACATAAAAATATTCCCTTTATTCTAACAGTTTTATTATTTCAACTGTCTACCATAAAGGGAACATCTTAATCTTTAAATACACTCTAAATTCTTTTTTAACAAATATTATCAATTTATTCTAATGCTGTTATTTCATATTTATTAGCCTTATTTATCATCAATATAAATATAAAACTACATATAACAGCTATAACCATTACTATAAATGTTGAATAATTAAGAATATCACCTAAAAATTGAAATCAATCCAACAACTTGTAGCTATTGTACTTGCTGATACATATTGTCCAACTTCAATTGCCACACCACTTACTTGAGATACTATGGCTAAACCGGATGCCTATAATAGTCATTGTGCACCACTTGCTTGTTATGAATTATAATTTTTATCTCATTGGAATATATCCACGATACTGTGAATATGCATCCATAGTTGCTATATCGCCTAAGAATACTGATGCAATATTAAATTGCGGCTTTAAATATGGGAACTCTTCTTCTTGTGCCCATTCTGGCTTTTTGATAAATGATTTTGTTCCTTCAACCACAGCTTTATACCATTCTTCTTCTCCTTCAAACCATAGTTCTACTACACGATCAAAGGCAGTTGCTCCATAGTTAATCATAATTTTACTACTTACAAAACGATTAACATAACAGCAGTTTGTAAAGTATGGAACTACTTCATCATAGAACCATTTTTCTCCTTCTTCTTTAGAAATGCCATCTGGATACTTAATCATAAATTGCCAGCGATAGTTTGGTCCATCTTGTACAGTACGCCCTTTTCCTCTAAAATCTTCTTCCCAGTTTATTGGAACAAAAGCAAATATAAATGGTGGACATCCGTTATCCCCACCTACTGCACGTCCTGCATCTCCACTTTCTGCATTCTCATGAACTTTTTTATTCTCCACATCTGGTATACACCCTTGCCAACGGAGAACATCCATAGGCATGTATTCTGTCATAATTCTATTTGCCATTTCAGGCATATGTTCATCTACAATCCAATAGTGCTCTGTTAATTGCATCTTACGTACACCAAAACGTTCGCCTTCATCTGGTGTAGGATACGCTTGATAAAAAGCATATTTAGTACAATATGGTCCAAAATTACTAATACTATCTGGAATATGGTAGCGATATAACCAGTCCATTAATTTAGGTCTATACTCTTCCTTAGCAAGTCCTACATATATTAAACTTCTCATTATTTTAAATTCAAATCCCATAAACATTCTCCTATAATCAAATTATATTCACATGCTTTCAATTTCCCGTTTTTTTATCTTTCTTCAAAATACACATAGTAAATAAATCTACACCTGCTCCTACATACCACACTCCTACTACCATAGCCACAGCAATTTGAATATAAAGACCTTGTAAGTTAATACTACTTTCACCTGTCATAATAGTTAGACCTATGGCCCAACCACAAAGCCATGCTGGTAGGAATATTATTTTTTCAAATAAAGATGCAATTATAACTGCAAAAAATCCTAATATACTAAGAGTTAAAAATAATTCTAGGTTTGGATTGAAATTCATACACTCCATAATTAAAATGGCCAAAACTGCCCATAAATCTCCACACCAAAAACCGAACATTATTTTTAATCCATCTTTTCGTTTATTACCATTTGTTACATATAGTCCTGCACAAATAAGTGCTACAGCTCCAGTTTTTATTCCTATATAAGGTGCTAACACTGCCCATAAAGGAGGTAGTAAAGCAATCCCTATAGCTAGTGTTAATATTTCTTTTTTCTTTCTATCCATTTCCTATATTATAATTAATAGCTTCTATAGCTTGCCTCATTCCGACTAACCTCATTGATATTGGATTTGCAATCATAGATACTATAAATTTTAATTATTCTCCTAATGAAAGTTCAACATGCTTTTCTTTTGTTGATGGTTCTATAAAATTGTAAGCTGTTTTTCTTTCTTTAAATTCTGGTGTTTTACGAACTTCTGCATAATGGCCTTCCATTTTCTTAATATCATCACCATGTATAAACTTGCCTGCTAAAGTATCATGAGCATGACCTAATTGTTCTTCTTGGAAACTAAATACAGTTTTTCCACTTGCAGTATCTAATTCTCCAACTATACCACATAGAGCACATATTGATTTTTTAGTACCTGGCTCAAGATAGAATAATCTATTATTACAATGTGGACAGACTCCTTCTTCTCCTTGGTATAAAGCTTTGTCAAAATCTTTTGCTGCTTCAACTATGTTTAAACCTATTTGATGAACTTGAGCAAGTTTTGAGTCATCCATTACTAATTCCTTTGCCCATGGGAACCAAGCATTATCTATAACTTTCCACATTGGTATTAAGGCTAGCATAGCATGCTCACATTGAACTCTTGTACCCCAGTCTGATCCTCCTATTCCCATGAATGATATTACTTTATCATTAAGCATTCTTGGGTCTGGAATTTTTCCTCCTGTAGCTTCTGCAACTTTTGTTCCTATAATATTATTTCCTCTATCTGCTCTTGGTCCAAAGCGATCCATTATAGTATGGAATAATCCTGATGCTCCTTCTTCAAAGATAGGGTCTGAAACTACTATCCCATCTGCACCTTTCATTTTGTCAAGTAACCATTCAAAATCATCCTTTAATACACACATACTACCTTTTCCAGATAATAAATTCTTAACACATGCACAACATCCAGTACAATGTTTAATGTTAAGAGATGACATTTGAATAAATTCTACTCCAGCTCCTGCTTCTTGAGCACCTTTAAGTGCCACTTTACACATTGTGTCATTATTTCCATTTTTTGTTCCAAAAGAAATACCTAGTATTTTCATTTTCAACTCTCCCTCTTTAGCATTTATTAATCTTCTTTCATTTTTAATATATAGAATCCATCATCTAAGGCATCTATGATGATGTAACCTCTATCATCAACAATAAGATCTTCTGTTACTGCCAAGCGTGGTCCAGGGAATCCTGGGAAATAAGATTCTTCTGGTGTTTTATTTGGATTTGGTGGTATAAAATATGCTAACTCTTTGATGTAATATGGATCTGATACATCATAAACCCTTAATCCTGCATGGAAATAACAACAATATACTCTATCTCCTCTTTGCTCTAGCCATGGTTTATTATCCATTGGCTCATGAAGGTTATGTGGTCCAAATGGCCCTGGTTTTCCTAGCCCTGCAACATTAAAGTTAAGATATGGGAAATCCTTCGGTACTTCAGGATATGGGAATTGAGCAATTAATGTTGGCCTTGTTGGATTACTAACATCAACCATATGTATATTATTCATGGCTTGAACATCTGTAATATTCTCTAGCTCAAAAAATTGGAAACGTTCTCCCTCATTTTGCACAACAACTAAATCTCTTCCTGGTAATGGTAGTGCTGTATGAGTTCTTGCTCCTGCAAGTCTACTAGAAAATGCAGGCATAAATGGTAATTCACCTAAACATCTTGGTCTTGTTAAATCCTCAACATCTAGTACAACTAAACCTGCTCCACCATAACCACAATATGCTTTTCCATCTCTTACAAATGGAGGTCCATGAAGCCATCCTTTATCCATAAATTCTGGACAATGCGCTGCCCCTGGATCAAAAGTTCTATTTGGATATCCATCTGCATATTGGTCTGGTCTCCACCACTTACCTATTTCCACTGGATTAGTTGGATCTATTATATCTATGACTCTATAAATCAGACCTTCAAAACCAACACAATCACTTGATAAATGGACATATCTTCCACCATTATACATAAATCTATGGACACCCATTACATGCTTTAATCCACAATCCCAGTATCCTAAAAACTTAGGATTTAAAGGGTCTTCTTTTAAACTATATATTCTAATTCCTGCTTCGCACTTAATACTTGCTAATTTAGCTTGGTCAACAAGTGCTCCTGGTCCACTTCCACAGCTCATAGCTACTATCATTAAATCATCTGCTATTTGAATTTTTGGAGTTGTTGTTGTAGGGTACTCTTTTGAATCTAACATTTGAAAATGTTTTATAAAGTGTGGATTATAAGGATCTGTAACATCACTAATCATTACTCCATTTTTTTTGCTTCCTCCAAAACAACATCCATATAAATAGTATTTTTCATCTCTTTTGTACAGAGCCATTTGAAACATTCCACAAGTTCCATCTAAGTCATTAAAGGAACAAACTTCAAGGTTTTTAACATATCCGTTATTCCCTTTTCCTTTTGCGTAAAATTTATCCTCCATTTTTTCTCCTTTCTCATTTAAAATATTATTAATTGGTATACTTTCATTTTATGGGACAAACTTACTTAAATCCAATATCGTTTTCATGGGAATATATAAGTTATTCTTATTAATAAGTTTATAAAATCTAGTATAAAGATATGTTTAAAACATATATTTTTATACAAATATTTTCCAATATTCTTTAAAAGTAACTTTTCTTATACTATAATAAGTTTTAATTATATATAAACAATGTTTACAAACAATCAAGTTTAAATAGGGGTGATTATTTGAATACTAAACAATTAGAATATTTTATATCTGTAGCAGAAAATCTAAGTTTTACCAAAACAGCAGAAAAGTTTTATATTTCCCAAACTGCTGTTACACAACAAATTAAAGCTTTAGAAGAAAAAATAAATGTAACTCTATTTACAAGAAGTAAACGACATGTTGAACTAACCCCAGCTGGAAAAGTTTTTTTATCTGAGGCACGTACTATAATAAAAAATATCAATGATGCTATTGAAAAAACACAACAATTTGCACATGGTTCCTTTGGAACTTTGAGTATTGGAATCTTAATAGGATATGAAAAAAACAAATTTCAACAATATTTAAAAGAATTTTCTAATACATACCCTAATATATCTATGGAAATTTGTACTAACGAGATAACTGAACTTTTAAACTTAGTGAAAAATAATTTTATGGATCTTGCCTTTGTTATTAATCCAGAAAATCAACCATTAAAAGATTTTGAATATAAGACTGTAGAAAGATATTCTTTGGTGGCTCTTTTACCCCCTGGTCATCCACTTTGCAATGAGGATTATATTGATTTAATTGAGCTACAACATGAGAAGTTTATTTTTGTAAAGGAAACAGGCGATGAATATGGGCAGAAGTCCATGATACAAAATAGATATCGTGAAGCGGGATTTGTACCTAATGTTGTGCAACGTTCAAATGATCTTAATACTATTGAATCATTAGTTGCCTCTAATATGGGTATATCCATTTTACCTTCATTTTGTGTTGTAGATACTATGATAAAGCAGGATATTGCAATTGTACCCATAAATGAAGTACAAAATAGAATAGAAGTTGTAGTTGTATGGAATAAAAACAATACAAATCCAGCATTAGAAAAATTTATTTCTATAATATAAAATTAATTAATATTAACTATAAAAATAGCATTAACCATCTTTCTATGGTTAATGCTATTTTCTATCTACTTATTATTTAATTTTTCATTCATTATTAATACTATCTCAATATATCTAATTTTTCATTGTTCATAAGTCTAAATACGTGATTCGTACTTACTAAAGAATTATCCCCATAAGTTGTATGGGCTAGCACTGAACTAGCAACCCCGAACTCAACTATATCTTCATTGCTCATCTTTTCCAAATATGAATATATAATTCCTGCTACATATCCATCTCCAGCACCAACTCTGTCATATATTTCTAACTTATATTCCTTACTTTCCAAATAGCCATCATTATTTGATATATATCCCTTTATAAATCTATTGTTCATATCATCAAATCTTCTCATAGTTCCAGCCACAATTTCTATATCATACTCTTTTTTAATCAATTCTGAACTCGATTTTATATCTAGAGTGTCTATATTAAGTATTTTATTTATATCTCTATAGCTAGCAAATAATCCATGGCAATATGGTAGTATTTTTTTATAATCATCTACTAAATTATCATAAGTCTTGTCTGGATTTAGCGATTGTCTAAAATTAAAATCAAAGAATACTTTTATTCCCTTTTCATAAGACTTTTTAGCTAGTTCTAAAGCAATCTCTTTAACTGAATCTGTAAGTTGCATAGCAATCCCACATATGTGGACTACATCTATTCCTTCTAGACAATTATCAATATCATATTCTTGTAGCCTACTCTCGCAAAATGAACTATTTAGCCTATTTAAATAAGTCACTTCTGAAGGCCTTTCTCCATATCCAGTCTCAAGAAAATATACTCCTATATGATTTCCTCCATATGTAATAAAATCATCTTTTACTCCAAGTTTTCTTATGTTTGCACTTGACGCTTTACCTACATTGTTATTAGGCAACTTTGTTAAAATATAGGTATTGTATCCAAAGTTTTGAAGTCCAGATAATATATTTAACCCTGTACCTGTAATTACATAATTTAATTGGTCTGTTTGTGTTAAAAACTTATAATCAGGTACTGAAAGTCTCATCATTATTTCACCAAAAGCTAATATATTCATAAATCTACCCCAATAATTCTTTTATTATTTTGTAAAGTGTTTTTATATCTTCTACTTTTGTATAACCTGTTTCTTTATCGATTATTGATGTATAAACATGAGGTATAACTTTTTCTACACCATTATCAAGTGCAATTTGAACTATCTCTTTGAAGTTATCTAAGTCTATACCTCCTGTTGGCTCTAGATAAAAGTCATGCTTTGCGCAAGCTTTTGCAACTTCTATATATTCATCTTTTGTTTTAAGCCCTCCCATTGGGAAAAACTTAACTGAACTTCCTCCCATATCCTTCATCATAGCTATAGCTGTCTCTATAGGAACTATACCATCTTCCTCCTTTGAGCTTAATGGACCTGTAGATATCTTTACAAATCCTGGCTTACCAGTTGGAGAAACTAATCCATTTATTATGCTATTGTCTTGACCAAGTAATGCTCTAGATGTAGCTATACCTGTAAATACTTGGTTTATATGTTGTGGTTGAAGCTCTTTAGAAATTTGAGATACCATATTTGATTGATTTGGGTCTCCAGCTCCAAGTCCTACGGATACTGCATTATCTATTTCCTTTGAGTACTTTTTCATATCTTTAATAGCTTCTTCTACAGTACTATAATTCTTCGATAGTACTCCTACTAATGCATGCCCATCGCAAGCATCATATACTTCTTTAGCATTTTTTATGTTTCCTGCAAGAACATTTAAACAAACTCTATCTTTATAATATTTTGGTGTACAATTCATATTAATCTCCTCTTCTAGTAAAATTTAATTTAATAAGTCATTATCGTTTTATTTACCTTATTTTCTATTTTTCTATTATCTCTTTTATTCTATTATAAATAATATCTAAATCATCTTTACTTACACTTCTTATATCAACCTCTATCTTGCCTTCATTAGCCTTATAATCTCTAGTGTATATGGATATCTCTCCACCTCTAAGCTCATTTATAATTTGTTGTATTGATTTATTTATTATATCTTCATTAAAATTAATTTCTCCACGCAGTATTTCTCTGCCCGCTGAATCTCTAGTTATATTAGCACTTATCCCATTTAGAGTATTTATCTTGTCTATAAATGGATTTAGCTTATCCTCCATTTCTTTTAAAGTTACTTTATCATTATTTATATATCTCTCAATTGCACATGTTAAACCTACTATATTTTCTTTTCCTATTTTCATAGCTCTTCCAATACCCTTTGATTGAAGCTTTACATTATCTATATATTTTTTCTTACCTATTACTAACCCTGAACTAGGTCCCTCTATAGCCTTTGCGCCACTGTATATCACTAAGTCTGCTCCTAGTTCATAGTATACTTTTAAATCTTCCTCTGCCGCTGCATCTACTATTAAAGGTAAATTGTATTCTTTGGCAACTTGTACTGCATCTAATACGCTTAGCATACTCTTTTGAACACAATGATGAGATTTAATATACATAATTGCCGCTGTATTGTCATTTATCTCTCTTCTTATATGTTCCTTGTTGCACATATTAGCATAGCCAGCCTCAACAACTTCTCCTCCTCCAAGTCTTATCATTGTTTCTACTGGGACTCCATAGTCAACATTATGCCCTTTTGGAATTATTATTTCCCTTTTAACTTGCTTTTTAGGATTATTTATATTGTAAACTAGACTCATATCATCCCTTGCTATCATTGCACCTACACTCTGTGCAATTCCAGCAGATGCACTAGAAACTATTACTGAACTTTCACACTCTAATAAATTTGCTATATATTCACCTGTTTTATTTACAAGTTCTTCTACTATAAAGAAATTTTTACACCCTTCACCGATTGCTTCAATAACTTCCTTATCTAATGTTGACACCCCTAGTATAGTCATCTTACCTGAGGCATTTATAACACGTCTTACAGAGTACTTTTCAAATACACTACTCATACAATATTCTCTCCTTCCTATTCATTCTCCTTTGTAGACTCACCTATATTCAAATACTCTCCATTAATTACTACCGCTCTTGGCTTTATGGACGTATTTGTGATTACTGACTTATTCAAAGAATCTTGAAGTTCTTTTTCTTCATTCACCACGTCAAATATAGTTAAATCAGCATCATATCCTTCTTTTATTAAACCTTTATTTTTCAAGTTTATTGCATTTGCTGCATTTTTAGTAACCTTATTTATTATATCTTCAAGTGAGTAACCCATATATATAAACTTTTCCATTGTTGTAGATAAGCTATATACTGGACCATTTATTCTATTTTTAATATATATATCTGTACTTATGGTATCTGGAAAAAGTCCCACATCCTTAGCTTTCATTGCAACATCAATACTAAAACTTTCTGTTCCATGACCTACATCAAGGATTATACCTCTTTCTCTAGCTTCTATAATTTCCTCTTTAATCTTATTACCTTTTAATATTCCATTTGGTTTTCCATTATATATATGAGTTAATATATCTCCTTTTTCCATATAACCTAATATATCCTCTATAGTTGGAGGAGAACTTCCAAAGTGAACCATCATAGGTAGATTAAGTTCTTTTTTAATTCTTTTAGCTAACTTCAAAGGTTCAATTCCATTTGAAATTACAACACTTTTACTCATTCTAGCTTTGATTCCAACAACAAAATCTTTATATTTTTTAACTGCATTTTTAAGTTCATCCTCATCAATGTTCATCATATTTGAAAGTTCATCTTGAGATGTTATTCCCTGCTTAGCAATATTTATTAAAGCATACACGTTTGTTTTGTACTTTTTAGTATCCTCATAAAATTTCTCTATATCTAAAGCACCTGTTGTCCCTGTATCTACTACAGTAGTAACTCCACTTTTTATTCCAACCTCATCAGGATAATCTTTATAAATCTCTAACCTTTCGTAGCAGTGTGTATGTATATCTATCCACCCTGCGCTAATAAATGTCTTTCCGTCTAGATTTATAATTTGGTTTGCCTGATACTTAGAATCATCTATCTGATTTTTTACTTCTATTATTTTATCATCTAATATAGCTATATCAATTATACTTTTATCTACTGTTTTTCCACCTTTGATTAATATGTCTATCTTCACTTTACTCTCCCTCTAAAACAAGCTTAAATTTACTCCAAGGTTCAATAAAGTCCAAAAGTATTATTTCATCTTCTGTTATTCTGGCAACCTTATTTTTTCTTTCATCTTCACAATCTTGAAGTATCAACTGTAATTCCCCTTTATACTTTCCAAAGTCATCATTACCAATCACTACATCTCCTCTTTTAAAGATGCCCGTATTATCATGTTTAGGGAACTTTTCTTTAGTATATTTTTTTCTTACCTCTGTAGATCTTGCTACCTGATTAGTTATGTCACCTCTTCTAAAGTGTTGCTCATTTACTATTATTGTTTTTTCTACTTCAGAAGTTTTTTCCTCAGCTACTACACTAAATACAACTTGATATTTATTTACTTCAGACATTCTTTTTAATTCATCTTCACTTGCATATGCATTTCCTACAATAACATCATCAATCAAACCAGTTGCGAATAAGTGCTTAGTTGCTGTAGCTATATCTAAATTTCTATGCATTTCAAGTGTGCAAAGTCCATCATTTATATTCCAAGGTCCTATTGTTGCGTATTTTGAATTAACAAAAGCGGCAGTTCTTATTCCATACTTTTTAAATCTATTTGAACATCTTACAAAGAAATCATATGGCAAGCCTGTACCCCTTTGAGGATAAAAATTGTGACAACCATATATATTATTTACATTTGGCTTGTAAGTAATTATATTATCTAAGTACGCTACATCATTACTCATATTTAGCTCTACTTTTAAATCATATGGATTGAAAGAAATCATAGCTTCTTTACTTCCATCATATCCATAGTCAAGTCTTATTCCACTAGCACTTAACTCATTAAAAAATGTTAAATCATCATAAGATATTTCTAATATATCAAATATATTTGGAGCTATATCAAGGATTACTTCAAATCCTAAGTCTCTTGAATAAGTTATAATCTCTTTAAAATGTTTTTTAACCTCATCTTTTGGTCTTGTAATTGAAAGCATACACATAAATATTCTTTTAAATCCATACTTTGAAGCCATTTTTATATATGCCTTATCATCTTCCATGTTACTATGCTCTGGATATACTGATATTCCTAATCTTCTTTCCATCTTTCTCCTCCTAAAATTACACTTTTTAAAATATATAAAATAAAAGTGAAGGTAATTCCTCCTACCTTCACCTTTAATAATTTGTAAGTTTTTTCTATATTATATACAGTACAAAACTTCTATTATATGTATTTTTATAAACGTTCACCCATTTCTTTTTGCTCTCTTTGTAATTGTTGCTTTTCAAAAACCTTGAAGAACGGATAATAAACAACAAATGATATCGCAAAGTTGATTAATACTAAGATACCTGCCATTATACTCCAGTTAGTACTCATTACTGCTGCTATTGGTGCTGGCATTGCAAATGGTAATCTTGCTACCATCATAGGTATAATACCTGTAATAGTAAGAACATACGATAGAGCTGTCATTATTATAGGCCCAATTATAAATGGTATTCCTAGTATTGGATTCATAACTATTGGTGCTCCAAATATTATAGGTTCATTTATATTGAATAACCCTGGTAAAAATCCTAATCTGCCTAAACTTTTT
Source organism: Clostridioides sp. ZZV15-6597 (assembly GCF_020657815.1). Taxonomy (NCBI): domain Bacteria; kingdom Bacillati; phylum Bacillota; class Clostridia; order Peptostreptococcales; family Peptostreptococcaceae; genus Clostridioides; species Clostridioides sp. ZZV15-6597. The sequence goes on from NZ_JAGWCT010000008.1 coordinate 28,977, forward strand.
AGGTATTTTGACTTAGAAAACATAAACATTACAACTAATGCAAGAGTAGCTCCTGCTCCTCCTATCCATACATACCATTGTAAAAATTGTTCTGTAAATATATTTGGCATTGCATGAGCTGATACTCCTTCTGTGAATGCAGTTATATTTTCTGCTATAGACATATCCCATATAGGTCTTATTACTGGACCCATTATAGCTGGACCATGTATTCCAAGTACCCAGAATACTGTTATTAAGAATACTGTTAGTATTCCACCACCTAAACTATTTCCTGATAAGAATCCTTTTAAAGGTGATAACATAGCACTTAGTGCTGCACTTATATCAAATCCTAATATATGTCTTATTACCCAGAATAACATTAGTACTACTGCCGTTGGTAATAATGCAGTAAATGAGTTTGAAACCTCTAGTGGCACCCCTGCTGGCATCTTAATTGTAATATTCTTTTCCTTCATGAAACGATATATCTCAACTGTAATTAATGATGTTACGATTGCTCCAAATAATGATGGTGAATTAAGTTTCGCCATATCCATCCATCTACCAGCTTCTATAACTCCCCCTACGGGTTCAACTACTTGAGTTGGAACTATTGTAGAAACTAAAAATGCCATAACTGCAAGCATCCCAACACCTGTTGTGTCTAGATTATAGCTTTTAGCAAGTGACGACGCTATTCCAAAAGTAGCGTATAGAGATAAAAATCCTACAGTATATCTAAACGGTATATCTAACGTTTCTCTGAATGGAGCTATAAAATCCATATAAGCATCAATAGGTATGTTTAATAATATTGTAAAAAATGATCCCACTATCGTTAGTGGTAATGTTGCTATTATACCTGCTCTTACAGCTCTCATATGTCTTTGATTGCTTATCTTCGCTGCTACAGGCATAATCTTACGCTCTAAAAAACTTGCGAATTTTTCCATAGTTCCCCCCTATATTAGTGATATTCTCCTTTATTTACAACACAATAACGATTTCATGATGAAAATTAATTTTTATACAATTGATAATATCACTTATTTGATTAATAAGATTATAACATTATAATCTTTAATTGTAAACATTATAATGTTATAATCTTATTTATTTTTATAAAATAAAATCCTGAGCATATTATCATTTTAATAAACTCAGGATTTTTATTATATTATATTTCATATTTAATTACATAATTTTGTACTTCTGTATTGTATCTTGCAAATGATAACTCAACGATACTATCATTCTCATCATAGGTCTTTCTCTTTCTTCCAAGTAATGTGTCTTTTTCTAGATTTAGAGCCTTTGATACTTCCAATTCTGATTCTTCTATAAAAAATTCATCTTCAAACCTAGTTATATTTATATTTCTCCTATATAAATACATATATAAAGAACTTTCATTATTAAAACTTTCAACAGTTAGATTTTCGTCAAAAGGTATATAATGAGTAAAATATATATATGGTTTACTATCCAAGTAATACATTCTAGTAATCTTGCTACATTTTTCTCCAAATATACTAAATACTTGTGAGTTTGTATCATTTATAATTTTTTCAATTGAAATAGTCTCTTTAGATAACTTATGACCTTTAGATAAAAGTATACTTGAAAAAGAATCTGCCTTAGATAGCTTATTAAAAAGACTATTACTTATTACTTTTGTCCCTTTTCCACTCTTTTTCTCTACATATCCTTCTGATTCTAATATCTCAATAGCTTTTCTAACAGTAATTTTACTAACCCCAAACGCTTGCTCTAACTCTCTTTCTGTTGGAATATTTTCATCGATTTTATATTCATTATTTAATATTTTTTGCTTTAATATCTCTACGACTTGTATATATAATGGTTGATTTTTTAACATGATTCACCTCTTAAATTATATGTTATAATATTATAACATATAATCTTATACTATTAATAGTAAATATATATTAACTTTAAGCTCAATATAAAAAGAGCCCTCAAAATAAACTTAGTGTACTACGCTTCAATTATTGAACCAACATTCTAACGATTGGTGTGCAGTACATAATTTATATTTTTAGAACTCTTTCAATTTATTCTCTTTAATTTTTATTTATCTTGTAACTTCAAATGTAAGTCAACGATTTCCTCAGCTAACTGTTGAAAATTCATACCATTCATTAAGTGATCTTGTGCATGTACAAGTATAACACTCATTTCAGTCTTATTCCCACTAGCTTCATTTTGTATTAATTCTGTTTGATATCTATGCGCCTTATTTATAACTTCCTTAGACTCTTTTAATAATTCTTTTGCTTTTTCTATGTTTCCATTTTTAGCTTCTTGTATTGCCTCAAAAGCTAATCCCTTACCTTCACCTGCATAGCCTATTATACCAAAAGAAATCTCTATAATCTTTTCGTCCATCCCTTGATTCTCCCAATTTATATATTAAAAACACGTTATATTTTCTATTACTTAGCGTTGTTAAGTTCCATTGCTCTATCTAAAACAGCTTTTCCATTAACTGTACCATAGTGCATCATATTTATAAGCTCTACTGGTATATTATGTGGCTTAGCTATTTCCTGAGCCTTAGACAATACATATCTAACTTGTGGCCCTAATAATAAAACATCACATTTTTCTATTTCATTTTGTATATTTGATTCTGGTATTGCCCAAATTTGTGACTCTATACCGCTTTCTTTAGCTGCATCTTCCATCTTAGTAACTAATAAACTTGTAGACATACCCGCTGAACAAGCCAACATTATTTTTATCATATATTTACCTCCAAATTTTTATTAACAATCAGTTTAAACATTATAATGTTATAATATTTTATTTAATTCTACCTCAAATGTAATATACTTTCAATACTTTTTTATTATTTTAATATTATTAATTGCTAAACTGAAAAAACCGCATCACTTATTTGTGATACGGCTCACCATCAACAATCAACTCACAAAATTTATATAGAAGTATAAATCATACCATCTAAAAAAACACCTCTTTAAATTGAATTTTATGTATCTTATATTTATTTGGTTCAGTTGTATCAAATCTATTTAGTAATTTGTATTATTATAGTTTTTGTTTACAATAAAAGAATCTGATTATTTTTGCTAATTCTTTTGGTGAATCGGTATTTACCTCATGTCCAGCATTTTTCACAAATTGAATTTCTGATTTTATTATACCTTTAGCTATATTACTTGTAGCTTTTTTATTTGCTTTATCTTTTTCTCCACATATAACCAACACAGGGCATGAAATATTTTTTAGATTTTCACTAAAATTTAAATTCATCATTGAATTTATTAATTCAATAAAATCTTTCTTTCTAAGTCCCATACCCTTAAAAGATTTCTGAGGTATAAATCTAAAAATAATATTTTGAAGTTTGAGTAATACTTTTGGCATTTCATATTGTGTCGCTATCAATATCAAGGATTTAACTTTTGAAGGATTATCTATCGCATAATTTAATGCAAGAACTCCCCCCAATGAAAGTCCACATAGGTTTAAAGGTTCCGAAAAATCATCACAATACTGTGAAAAGGATTGATATAGATTCGAATACGTTACATCTTCCTCTCTTAGAAATAAAGATAATTCTGGACATATAAGCCTCTCTTGTCCTCTCATATAAGAAATTACTTTATCCCAACTTGATGAATTTTGTCCAAGACCATGAATTAATACATACTGCATTATATACTTCCTTTCTATCAATTTATAATTCGTTGTTATATTTTATTAATAATTTAATATTTTGCTATTGGATATTAGTTATTCAAACTCCCCCCTTTTATAAAAAAATAAATTATAGGTTGTAACTATACAACTTTCTATGTAAATGCTTTAGAGCTACCTATTTTTATCAAATTAAATACAAATTTTATTATAAGTAACTGTATATCATTTCACATATAAAAAATAAAACCGTATTACTTACTTATGATACGGTTCTCCATTATTTATTCTATAAGCCCTATAAATCTGCTCTAACAATATCAATCTCATCATCTGATGAGGAAAAGTCATCCTAGAAAAAGACAATCTATAATCAGCCCTAGCTAAAACCTCATCAGAAAGCCCTAATGAGCCTCCTATTATAAAACAAAGACTACTGTTGCCTCTAACTGCTAAATCACTCATGGTCTTAGCAAGTTCTTCAGAAGACAAATTCTTTCCATCAATAGCCAAAGCTATAACATAACTATTATGCTTTATCTTCCCTAAAATTCTCTTTCCTTCTTTATCTTTTATAATTTCCATTTCCTTGGCACTTAAATTTTCTGGAGCTTTTTCATCATCTAGCTCTATAATTTCCAACTTACAATACTTAGAAAGTCTCTTTCTAAATTCATCAATACCTAACTTTAAATATTTTTCTTTAATTTTACCTACTACAACTATACTTATATTCATATACTTCTCCTAAACTTAATCTTATTACAAATTTATATACTAATATAACTTACAAATCATTAGAAAAGTTATTTAGCAAGTGCTCGATTTGCATAATCTATAAACTCCTCAAAAGGTATAGCTTTACTATAATAATATCCTTGATATATTTCACATCCTAGGCCATACAACTTATCTCTCTGATTTAAATTTTCAACATACTCCACGATTATATCAAAATCTAGGTTTTTTGAAAGATTTACAATAGACATTATGATTTCACTACTTCTTTTGTTTATAAGTATCTCTTTAACAAGAGAGCCATCTAACTTAACTATATCAAAATTATTATTTTGAAGGTATATAAGAGAACTATGTCCCATTCCAAAATCATCCATAATAAGCTTTATTCCTAAGTCATGTATCGCATTTATACGTTCAATGATTATCTGGGAGCCTGACAGTGCAACTTGCTCCGTGATTTCTATGCCAAGCATATTAGGATTGATATTCTTATTCTCAATTATATTTTTTATTTGCTCTGGCAAATTAGGGTCATTAAGTTGGTCTGGAGATATATTTACAGAAAATTTAATAGGATTTATTAGTAAGCTTTCACTTTTCTTTAAATCAATACAAGCTTTATTAATAATATACTCTCCAAGTTCATCTAAAAAACCTTCTTCTTTAGCTAAAAGTATAACAAGTGGTGGATAAATAAATCCCCCTATTGAATGTCTCCATCTAAGTAATCCCTCTGCCCCTACAACATTTCCATCATAATTAACTTGCGGTTGGTAAAAAAGCTCTATTTCTTCCTTTTTCATAGCAAACTTTAAATCCGATGCTAGCATTTTTGAGATTGAACCTATTTTTCCACTGTGATTTAAAATATTTGGTTGTTCTCCTGTTAATTCACACTTCTTTACTAAATTTGTTAAGTTTTCTATATTATTTTTGAACATGTAAATATATCTATTTTGTGACATCTTTATAAATGGAATATAAATCATAACTCCTACACACAAATTAAACAATTGCAACAAACTTCCTCTTATTGAGTCCGTAGCCATATATCCACTTAAAAATATCGGTGATGTCCACTCTACAGCAGAAACTGTACAAGGTACAAGCCCTGTAGCCATAGCTACATAACTTGTAATTGTTAGAATTATAGGTGTAATTATAAAAGGTATGAACATAATATAGTTAAAAACAATTGGAATCCCAAAAACTAACATTTCATTTATATTAAAAAGAGCTGGTATTGAAGCAATTTTAGCAAGCTTCCTTACATTTATACGCTTCTCACTAAGAAAAATGGCAATTACTAAACATAACAAAGCTCCACATCCACCCAATAAAACCATTGTATCAAAAAAAGTCTTAGTAAAAATTTCTGTTGGTAATTGATTGTTGTTAACTAAATTTATGTTAATTGCCATTCCATTTTCAAATAAATTTTTTGCAACTGTATCAAGTACGTTGCTCCCATGAATACCAAAGAACCACATAAAATGCATTAGAAATATAAACAGCAAAGCACTCATAAGGTTTCTTCCCATACTCTTAAATATATTTGAAAATAAATTATAAAATATATCTTGAAAATTCGAACTTCCAATTAGATTTATTACTATTACACGCAAAATAGAAAATAAAAATACTACAATTATAAAGGGAATTATTGCTGAAACAACCATATTAAAATCAGCATCTGCCCCTTCTGTATGAAATTTTACACTTGTAATAAACGATTCTGTGAGCTTTACAAATAATATAGAAGACGTTATGGAAACAATAATAGCTGTAAACAACCACTTTGTTTTAAATATTTCCACATAAGAATCCAGTTCATTACCATGTGAAAACACTAAAAAAGAGCACATTGCAACTATAGGAACAAGTACTGTATACTTGCTCCCATAGATTTTTCCATAGCTATAACTTATCGTCAACAATATTATCAATGAGATAATTCCTAAGGTAGAATCATTTATAAATGTAAGAATATTTGAAATTTCACCATTAAATAAACTTGCTATATATTCTTGATAAATTTTTATTGGAAGATTCAAAATAACAAGAGCAATTGAACCAGTCATAATAGCAGGTATTGCTAAAATCATTCCTTGCTTTATAGAATATAAGATTTTATTATCCTCAACATTTTCGAAATTTCTTTTTAGCAAAGTTATTCACCTCTACTTCATCTTATAAACATTAGAAACATCATTACGTGATAATACATCTAGTTTTACATCCTGCCCAACTACTATATCGTTTGATGCTAATACTCCTTTTGAAGTTTCATATGCCAATTCTGGAAAATTATTTTCTTTACTTAAATGTGCTAATAATATAGATTCTGTACCTTTATCAATAAGTTCAACACAAAAATTTGCTGCATCTTCATTAGATAAATGTCCAGTATTTGACATTACTCTTTTCTTTAAAGCATATGTATATGAACCCATCATAAGCATATTAGGGTCATAATTTGATTCTAATACTACTAATTTAGATTTATATAGATGTTTTTTTATATTTTCAGTTATACACCCTATATCAGTAGCTATAGACATTTTTTCATCGTTTTCTGTATAGAAATTATATCCAACTGGGTCAGCTGCATCATGTTCTATCGAAAAAGGCCTTACTATAACATCTCCTAATGAATAAGTTTTATCATTTTCAAAGACCTTCATATTTTTATCCTTAATATCACCAAGCTTGTCTTTCATAGAACACCATGTCTTTATATTAGCGAACACTGGTATATCAAACTTTCTTGATAATATACCTGCCCCTTTTATATGGTCAATATGCTCATGAGTTATAAATATCCCTTTTAATTTATCTGAATCTACTCCAATGTCTTTAAGACCTGTAGTTATTCTCTTTCCACTTAATCCTGCATCTACTAGTATATTAGTATTTTTATATCCTATATAGTGGCAATTTCCACTACTACCACTTCCTACTGAACAATACTTTAGCATTATTTCACCTCTTTTTCTGCCTTATAAATTATATTATACCAAAAAAACAGAGTATTAAATAAAATTTAATACTCTGTACGAAATTTACTTGTATTCACTTATAATCTTATTTATATCTACCCCTTTACTGTTCCATAACTCTACAAAGGCTCTTCCATTAGCATTTTTATGTTTGTATTTATTATAATACTCACTTAGTGTTTCAAAGAATACCTTATCTCCAACCTCTTTTCTTACTTCATTAAAAGCTGTTGCTCCTTTTGTATAAACATTTAAACTGTATTCAGTAGAATTCTTATACTCATTTGATGGTTTAAATATGTTTTCACTCAAATAACTCTTTGTTTGTATTTGCATAGTTTTTATAAGTTTATTTGCCATTTCCTTCCCATATTTTTGTTCAAAATAAACTATTGTAGAGTATTCAGTAAGAGCTTCATCTAACCAAGGTTCACTTATTTCATCGTTTCCAACAGCAGAATACCACCATTGATGTGCTGTTTCATGTGCTATAACATACTCAAGCAAAAACTCATTTTTTTCATTATATAAGCTTTGGTCTATCATAACAAGCATAGGATATTCCATGCCACCTATAAAGAAATCACTTGCTACAACAGAATATTCTTTATATGGGTATTTGCCAAACAACTCACTAAATATATTTATTGAATCTTTTGCAATCTCTGTTGCTCTGCTAGAAAGCTTCTTATTTAAATTGTATGTACTAATAGCTACTCCCTTTGAATCTACTTTATTTACATCAAATTTACTACTTAATATAAACGCAAAGTCCCTAACGTTTTCAGCCTCTATTTCATACAACATTTTCTTGTTATCATGTTTGTCATTAACAAGTTTACCTGTATGAGCAATCTTATACTTATTTGGAATCAATAGTTTCACATGAAAATCACTAGTTTCACTATAAAATGGGTCTCCAATAGTTTCATAACTCTTTATATTCCATCCTCTTTCATCATTAACACAAGCTATAGGAAACCAATTAGTAATATTTATAGTGTTTTCTCCATATCCAAATCTTCCCACTGAGTTTGGTATTTTTACATTATATTTTATATCCAGTGATACCCTTTCATTTGGCTTTAACTCTTTTCCTAATTCTATTTCTAATATATCATTTTTATCTCCTTTGATTTTATATTCCATTTTACTACTATTATTTAGTATGTTTTTTATATCTATATATCCTTCATTGAATCCATTAGGATAGGCTCTTGTCATCTCATCTTTTTCAAAAGGAGCAAATTCTTTTTTAGAAAAAGCATTCGGATATATATGGAAATATATTTTATCCATATTTGATTTTGTATTATTTATGTACTCAACACTCTGATTACACATTAACCTCTTAGTTTCATCATCAAATATAACATCCATATTATATTGATTTATCTTTGAATTAGATTTTTCTTTGTATGCTTCTAAACTGTCATCCTTTTCTATGAAGCAACCTATTATTAGTACCATAAATAAAATTGCTACTGATAATGTTCTTCTTACTTTTTGGTTGAATTTTATAACCAAAATATCTCCTCCTTTTTAAAATGAATACTTTTAGAAAATATTTACATGCTAATCTTATGACCTTTTATTTGTTTACAACCAAATGTAATACAAAAAATGATATAATTTAATCTGAGGTGATAAAATGTTTTTCAAAGAAAGCAATGAAATAGATTTAGGTGAAATCACTATTCCCAATATCTTTATAGATATATTTATGCCAATGGCGGACGGGTTATACGTAAAAGTTTATCTTTTAGGCTATAGACAGGCATGTGATATTACTTCTAATCCTAAGTTTGACAATAGCTCAATAGCCAAGAACCTAAATATACCTTTGTCTGATGTACTATCTGCTTGGAAATTCTGGGAAGAAAAAAAGATTATAAAAATACATGACAATGGAGAATCTGATAATTTTAATTATTCAATAGAATTTTTAGATTTAAAGAATTTCTATATCGAAAATATATTAGGTAATAATTCATCTGTAAAATCTAATACAGATAAAGTTGTATCTACTTCTGAAAATCCAAGTATTAGAAAGATGTTCAATTCTATAAATAAAATAGTTGGTCGATATCTTGACCCAAGCGAAAAAATAAGTATTATGGATGTAATGAATAAATACAACATGGGCCCTGATATGATACTTTGTGCTTATGAATATGTTAAAGATAAAACTGGTACATCTAAACCAGTTAAATACATCGAAGGCATTATTAGAAACTGGTATGATTCAAATTTATATACCCCAAAAGATGTTGAAGACAGCTTCTTAATTAGAAGCGAACGATATATTTTATATAAAACTATTTTCAATGAATTGGGATTTTCAAGACAAGCAACGAAATCAGAAAAAGAACTTATGGATGCTTGGTTTGATAAATTTGACATGGATATGGACTTAATAGTAAATGCATGTTCTAAATCTAAGAATATACCAAACCCAAGTATATCTTATATAAATGGAATAATTAAAAATTGGCACGAAAAAAATATAAAAAATTTAAATGATTTAAAGCAAAAAGAGGAAGAACGTATAGTTAAGGAGAATATTAATAAAAAGCAGATTAATACTACTCAAAACAACAATACTTACAAGAGAACTAAGTTTCATAATTTCAACGAAACATTTACTCAATATACATCTGATGAACTCGATGAAATTATTAAAAAAAGTCAAAAAGAAAAGTTTAAGTAGGTGATTAAATGAATGAAGATAAAATAAGAAAAATACTGGCTAAATATGCCAATAAAAGAGATAAAAATGAACTACTCTTAGAACATAGAAAAAATGAAGTCTATAATAGGATTCCTGAGATAAAATCTATAGATGATGAGATTTCTAAAATAGGTCTTAACTTAGCTAAAACAGTTCTTTTGAATCCTAAATCTAAAGATGAAATTGTAAATGAGTCTAAGGAAACTATAGAATCTTTAAAATTGAGAAAAGAAGAACTTTTACTTAAAAATAATATATCTCTTGATTACTTAGAAATAAAGTTTCAATGTGACTCTTGTAAAGACAAAGGATTTTTACCTAATGGTGAAAAATGCTCTTGTCTAAAACAAGAAATTGTAAATGAGGCTTATAAAATGTCTAACTTAGATAGAATTTTAAGTCAGGAAAATTTTTCGAATTTTAACTTGAATATATTTTCTCCTAAGAAGAGTCCCGATGGAGAAATCTCTCCAAGAGAAAACATGTTAAATAATCTAAGTATCTGCGAAAATTTTGTTCATGACTTTAAGGTGGATAATAATGAAAACCTATTGTTTTATGGTTCTACTGGACTAGGTAAAACATACATGTGTAACTGTATTGCAAAAGAATTGTTAGACAAAAGTAATGTTGTAATCTATCAAACTTCTTTTAGAATTTTAGATATTCTTGAAGACTATAAATTTAGAAGAGACCCAAACAATCAAATAAGTGAAGAAAATTATAAAAACTTGTTTGATTGTGATTTATTAATAATAGATGACCTTGGTACTGAACTTAATAATTCTTTTACTAGTGGAGAGATTTTCAATATTGTAAACACAAGACTTGTTACTGGTAAAAAAATTATTATATCAACCAACTTAACACCATCTCAAATAGGAAATACTTATACTCAAAGAATTCTATCTAGGATTTTAGACAAGTTTAGAATTTTAGAATTTACTGGAGATGATTTGAGATGGGAGAGATTCAAATAAAGTAGCCCTTAAAAAACATTTTTTTATTTTTAAATAGAGAGGTAAGAATATACTTGCTTCTCTGTTTAAAACTTATACTAAATAATCATACTGTCCTTTCAGTTTTTCTAATTATATTTCTAATATACCTTTTAATATACTAAACCTTTATCTAGTTTGTAATTTTTTATATATTAATATCATATCTTAATATATTGTATTATTTAAATTTATTATAGTGCATTTATAGACTATGTTTCTAAAACTATGATATTGTATAATATTTTAAAAAGTTAATTATAATTACAATTAATTTTTGACGCAATTAAAAAAAGATACCTAAAAGTATCCTGTGGCATAGAAAATTATATTAATTTACATTTATGTATTTTGTGGAGCTGGTGATAGGAATCGAACCTACAACCTGCTGATTACAAGTCAGCTGCTCTACCGTTGAGCCACACCAGCATCTATAGTATTTTTCATCTAAAAACTGGTGGGACTAACAAGGCTCGAACCTGTGACCCCCTGCTTGTAAGGCAGGTGCTCTCCCAGCTGAGCTATAGTCCCATATTGGTGACTCGTAGGGGAATTGAACCCCTGTTACCGCCGTGAAAGGGCGGTGTCTTAACCTCTTGACCAACGAGCCATGATTTGGTGATCTATCCGCGACTCGAACGCGGGACACCCTGATTAAAAGTCAGGTGCTCTACCGACTGAGCTAATAGACCATATTTTTTTCGACTTTTTTCGTCGTTTCTTTCACTCACAAGTTATATTATAACTGCTGTATAACTTTTAGTCAACAGTTTTTTTATTTTTTTTAGCATACAATTAAAATAATATGGAATCATTGATTTTCAACAAAATCTTCTAAATAAGACATCTAATTTAGGGTATAAATTCGTCCTTAATTTTATTTAAAATATACATAAATAATTTTAGCTCAATATAAAAGAGCATCTCTAATAATTATAAACATTATCTTGAGATACTCTTTTTTTAATCATTTATAATTTAAATCACTTACTTAAGATACTAAGCAAATATGTTTTTTCTTATTATAGTTTGAGCTCTATTAGGTCCAACAGAAACCATATCTACACTTACTCCAATCAACTCTTCTATTTTAGCAATATATTTCTTTGCATTTTCTGGAAGGTCATCAAAATTGTCTACTTGAGTTATATCTTCATTCCATCCATCTAACTCTTCATATATAGGTTCACATTTTGCTAAATCATCTAACGAAGCTGGGAAATCTGTTATTATTTTATCGCCCATTTTATAAGATGTACAAACTTTAATTTTGTCAAATCCAGTTAACACATCTAATAGCATAAATGAAATACTAGTTAATCCATTAACTCTAGCTGCATATTTTACTATAACAGCATCAAACCACCCACATCTTCTTGGTCTACCAGTAGTTACTCCAAATTCATGCCCTTGTTCTCTTATCTTATCACCAGTCTCATTTATTTGTTCTGTAACAAATGGACCTTCTCCAACTCTTGTAGTGTAAGCTTTTACTATACCAACAACATCCTTTATCATATTTGGTCCTATACCTGCACCAATAGCAAATCCTCCAGATATTGGATGAGAAGATGTAACAAATGGATAAGTTCCTAAGTCTAGGTCTAATAAAGTACCTTGTGCTCCTTCAAATAAAACTTTTTTACCTGCTTTTACCGCATCATATACAATAACTGATGTATCTGCTACATATTTTTTTATTTGTTCTGCGTACCCAATATATTCATTATATATAGCTTCAAAATCAAATAATTCTTCTTTTCCGTATATGTTTCTAACTAATTTGTTTTTAGCTTCTATCTGAGCCTTTAATTTTATAGCAAATTTATCTTTATCCATTAAATCACATATTCTGATTCCAGATCTCTCTGTTTTATCCATGTAGCAAGGCCCAATACCTTTTTTTGTCGTACCTATCTTTAAATCGCCTCTAGCTTCTTCTGATAATGCATCTAGCTCTTTATGGTATGGGAATATAACATGAGCTCTATCGCTAATTTTTATGTTTTCTGTATTTATATTATCCGCTTTAAACATTTCTAATTCTTCTAAGAATCCTTTAGGGTCAAATACTATTCCATTTCCGATTATGTTCACTGTCTTTGGATTTAAAACTCCAGATGGTATTAAGTGTAATGCATATTTTTTACCTTCAACAACTAATGTATGCCCTGCATTATTTCCACCTTGTCCTCTTACTACTACATCTGCTTGAGTAGCAAGATAATCGATAACTTTACCTTTACCTTCATCTCCCCATTGAGAACCAACAATTGCAACTGTTTTCATGTAATTCACCTCTATATTTTATATACTCTCGAACGCTTTACTTATTTATTCTATCAAATATTCGTATTTTTTTCAACTTTTTTAGCTTTCTCCAATATTTAACAGATACTCTTCTATTTTTGAAAAGTCATTTATTTCTTTAATTTCTGTGCTATTTTTTATAACTTTTTCTATAAACTTATCCACGTCTAAAAGTTTTTCTAATTTACATATGTTAATTATATTTCCAAAGTTTGTATTAGTCATGTTTATATAATATTGATTGTCCGCAATACTAGCATAAACAACAATTGATTCTTTTAAATTACTATCAACTATCCTAAATAAGTTTATTTCATCAAGTACTTTAATTATATTGGGATATATATATTTTAAGCTTATTTTTTCCATATTATTCCTCCTAATAATTAACATTTATACACAGATAAAGCAAGCCAAAAGCTTGCTTTATCTACTTATTCACACTTATCAACAGGCTATCTGTGGATAGTGTGGATAATTTTTTAGCTAAATTTCAAGGTTTAGACATATTTAGTGACATGTATCCACATTTTTCCTGTAGAAAGAAAGGATGTTCTGTGGATATTAGTTAAATTATAGGTCTCTCAACTTATCCCCAAATCTTTGAACTTCACCAAGCCAAACTAGTTCTACAGAACCAGTTTCGCCATGTCTATTTTTTGCTATTATTATTTCTCCTATATTTTTACTCTCAGAATCAGCATGATAGTATTCATCTCTATACAAGAACATAACTATATCTGCATCCTGCTCAATTGCTCCAGATTCTCTTAAATCAGATAACATAGGTCTATGGTCTGCTCTTTGCTCTGGTGCACGTGATAACTGAGATAATGCTACTACAGGACAATTTAATTCTTTTGCTAATACTTTTAATGACCTTGATATTTTAGATATTTCTTGTTGTCTACTTTCATTATTACCTTCACCTTCCATAAGTTGAAGGTAATCTATAAGCACTAAATCTAGACCTTTTTCTATCTTTAACTTTCTGCACTTTGACCTTAATTCTGATATTTTTATACCAGGAGTATCATCGATGTGTATTTTTGCATCTGACAGTACTGCCATTGCATCTATAATCCTAGGCCAATCATTATCATTAAGTGTTCCAGTCTTTATCTTTTTTAATTCTACACTAGATTGCGAAGATAACATACGTTGTACTAACTGTTCTTTGGACATCTCTAAACTAAATACAGCTACAGAAGCATCTCCTTTTAAAGCTGCATTTTGTACTAAATTTAAAGAAAAAGCAGTTTTACCCATTGCAGGTCTTGCGGCAACTAATATTAAATCTGTTCTTTGAAGACCATTTATTTTTTTATTTAAATCTTTAAAACCAGTAGTTATACCAGTTACATCGCTTTTATTGGTATATAATTTTTCTATCATATCATAGGCATCCATCAAAACTAAGTTTATAGATTTAAAATCGTCACTAGTTTTTTCCTGTGATATATCAAATATCCTCTTTTCAGCTTGTTCCAAAACATCTTCAATTTTTGTTGCTCCACTATATCCTAGATTTATTATTTCATTAGATGCTTTTATAAGCTTTCTAAGTACAGACTTTTCTTTTACTATGTCAGCATAGTATTTTACATTTGAAGTTGTTGGCACTATTGTAGAAAGACTTGTAATATAACTGATTCCTCCAATATCATTAAGATGCCCTTGTTTTCTTAGCTCTTCTGTCAATGTGATTAAGTCTATAGGCTCACCTTTATTGCTTAAAGTTATCATACATTCATATATTATTTTGTGAGCTTCTTTATAGAAGTCATCAGGCCTTATGGTTTCTGTAACTGTTATTATAGCATCTTTATCTAGCAGTATAGAACCTAATATTGATTGCTCTGATTCTACACTATGAGGAGGAATTCTCGTCATGTCTTCCATCTTTATCACCTCTAGTTATTACTGTTTTTCTTTTACATCTACTCTTATTTTAGTAGTTACTTTTTGATGTATTTTTATTTCTACAAATGTTGAACCTAAAGTTCTTATTGGTTCGTCTAATAAAATTTTTCTTTTGTCTACATCTATATCTTTTTGTTTCTTTAATTGCTCAGCTATATCTTTGGCTGTTATTGAACCAAATAATCTTCCACCTTCACCTGATTTTGAATATATTTCTATATTAATTTCTTCCATTTGTTTTCCTAATAAAACAGCTTCTTCATATTCTTTTTGAGCTTTTATTTCTTTAGATTTATTCTTTTCATTTAATTCTTTGATTGCTACACTATCTGCTTGCACAGCCATTTTTTTAGGAAATAAGAAATTTCTTGCATATCCATCACTTACTTCTTTCATTTCCCCTTTTTTACCAGTTCCTTTTACGTCTTTTAATAATATAACTTTCATCTATTCTTCCTCCTCTAAATACTCCTCTATTATTTTATTTACTATCTTGTAAGCTTCTTTTAGAGAAACATTTTTTAACTGTGCACCAGCTATATCTATATGTCCCCCGCCTCCTAATTTCTCCATAAGTACATGTACATTTATTTGCCCCAAAGACCTTGCACTTATAAATATAGTATCATCTTTTTCTCCTAATACAAAGGAGGCTTCTACTTCTTTTATATTTAACAGCTCATCAGCAGTTTGAGCTATTATAACGTTTATACTATCTATTTCTGTACTTGAATATGCTAGGCATATTCTATTATTAATTATCTTCGTACTTTGAATTATTTCAGCTTTTATTATAAAATCTTTTACGTCAGAATTAAAAAACTTCTTGACTTCTATTGTATCTGCTCCAACTTTTCTAAGGTAAGAAGCAGCTTCAAATGTCCTAACACCTGTTTTAAATGCAAAGTTTTTAGTATCTAAGCTTATTCCTGCTAAAAGACCTTCAGCTGTAAGTTTATTGATTGTTACCTCTTCATCCATATATTGAACTAATTCTGTAACCATTTCACAGGTTGAAGATACATATATTTCATGGAATAAAAGCACTGCATCATTTATAAACTCTACACCTCTTCTATGATGGTCTATTACTACTACCTTCTCTGATAACTTTAAGAGTTCTTCACATTCAGTATAATTAGGTCTATGAGTGTCAACTACAACAACTAGTGTATTTTTAGTACAGTTATCAATAGCCTCCTCTTTTCCAATAAACAACTTCTTATAATAATTACTTTCATTTATTTTGTTTATAAATATCTCTATAGATTCATTTACAGATTGTAAAACTATATTTGCTGTCTTATTGCAAGATTTACATATATCATAAACCCCAACTGCAGCTCCCATAGCGTCCATGTCAGGATATTTATGACCCATTATATAAACATGATCGCTTTCTTGTATAACCTCTCTCAGAGCATGACCTATAAGTCTAGATTTTACTTTTGTTTTCTTTTCTACAGCTTTAGATTTTCCACCATAAAATACAAACTTATCTTTTGTCTTTACAACAGCTTGGTCTCCTCCTCTACCAAGTGCTAAATCAAGAGCACCTGTAGCAAGTTTTAGGTTCTCATTTAATGTATCTCCATCTATACCAATTCCTATACTTATTGTAACAGGAAGATTATTTCCATAATCAATATGTCTTATTGTATCTAAAATAGAAAACTTCTCAGCTTCTAATTTTTTTAGCTCTTTTTTATGCATTACCAAGAAGAATTTATCTTTTGAAGTCCTTCTCAAAGCACCATTTGAATTTAATTCTAAAGCAGAAAGTATTTTTTCTACTTCAACATTAATTAAAGCTCTCTTATCTTCTGCTGCACTTTTTAATACTTCATCATATCCATCTACTTGTATTAACATCATTGCATCTTTTTCATCATCATAATCTTGTTTTACTTGTAAATATTCTGTCTTATCTATCCAGTATAATATCATTAAATATTTAGGATTCTTTTCTTGATCATTTTTTATAACATTATAAACTATTGTATATTCTCTTTCCTTATAGTTTATTTCAGTGTACATCTCTTTATTTTCATTTAATACTTTTCTTAAATTAAGATTTTTAACTATATCTTCTATATTTTTATCAAGTAAATCTTTTTGACCAATCATATCATAAAACTTTCCATTATACCATGATATATTTCCATCAAATTCTAGAATACATAGTGGTATTGGAAGATTTATTATAGCTTTCTTAGTTGTTTCATCTATATCTAAAGATAAATTTTGAATATACTCTGTCCATTCATGACGTCTAATATTAGTTGTTCTCCAATTGTGAAAAACCATATATGCAAAAATACAGAAAAATAAACACCCTACATACAAGTTGTAATAAAGCAAAATTATACTAGAAATACCAATAATAATTATATATAAATTTATTTCTGGCATATTTAATTTAAAGGTTTGTTTATTACTCATTTCTATCCTCCTAAGTGGATTTATAACTTCTCACCTTTCTAAAGTCAATTATACTATCTACCATACCAACAAAAGATATTCCCATAAATCCAAATAAACATAAAATTATCCCTGAAAGAAACATAATTTTATTTGGTCCTTGTCTTATCCATTTCTTTAAATAATAAATACAAACTGCTATTCCTTGAATTACAAACATTAAGTTAAAAACTAGCTGTAAATTAGTCATTATTAATTCTGTATATAATTTTGAACCAATAATTTCAATCAATAAGACTAATAAATAAAGTAAAAAAGTTGTGACTATAGCATTTCCTGGTAAATAAAAGTCAGCAAATTTAGGAAATCTTATATTCAAATTTGTAATTCTTTTAATAAAGAATACACTTAAATAATATGTTACAAATGCTGATAATAAACCTTGTAGGAATAACATCATCGGTAGCATATTTGTAAAATAACTTACAATTTCATCTGGCTTCATTTTATCAAATACTTTAAGCTCAGTTGCAGAAAAACTATTTTTTTGAATATTTACGATTTCCGTTATCATTTTAGCAACTTCATCTAATAAATTTACATTTAAAAATGTCTTCAATACAAAGAAATACACAACCATTGCAAGCACAAATATTATTGTTCCTCCATATATTGGTTCAAATTTATTGCTATCTTCTTGCTCAAAACTTCTCTTTAGCATCTTTCCTATTGCTATACCTGGCAAAGAATACATTATACATATATTTAATGCATACGAAATGTCTGCAAATAAAATTAGCACACAAAATGTAATCAAAATAGATAAAAAAGAATACTTTTTATCAGTAATGGCACCTATAATTACATATGGGACAGCAGCTAATATACTAAACATTCCTAGCATTGGAATATAGGCTATTACTAAAGCAATTATTATAGCTAAAACTATTATAGGCATGGCTTTAGATAGTCTAATTTTATTATTCAATTTAATATCACTCCCTATTATCCATATGTTTTTTTAAGTTAGATAAATCTCCATACCATCTTTCAACGCTATGGTCTTCCTCTATACCAATTTTTATTTTTTCCTTGACTTTATAATCCACATCTCTAAAACTAATTCCTAATCTCTTTGCTAAGAGATATGTTATCATTATTATATTTGCTAGAGTATCTTGAATTGCCTCATCTAAAGGTTTTACCCCTTTAAATAATAAGTTAAACAAATCACTTACACTCATTAATATTTCTGTTTTCATCCACTCTATTATCTTTATGTTTCTTGTTATCTCAGAACCTTTATCTATTTTCACGTTTGCAACCCTCCTTAATATATAATATTATATCATAAATAATAATATATTTAAGTATATAAACAAAAAAACGAGCGTTATAGCTCGTCTCATTTACTTATATAAATATCTATAATAAAAAATGAGCACAAGGCTCATTTTTTAATCTAATGTATATGGTAAAAGTGCTATATTTCTTGATCTTTTTATAGCAACTGTTAATTCTCTTTGATGCTTAGCACAAGTTCCAGATATTCTTCTTGGTAATATCTTTCCTCTTTCAGTTATATACTTTTGTAATCTTTGAGTACTTTTGTAATCTATTTTAGCGTTTTTGTCAGCACAAAATTGACAAACTCTTTTTTTCTTACGTCTTTTTTTATTCATCATGACTTTTTTCCCTCCTTTTTAAAATGGTATATCGTCATCATCTATAGCTTGGAAACCTTGTGGGTCTAACCCTTGAGGTTCAAAGCTTGGCTCAAAAGCTGGAGCACTCTCTTTATATGAATTTTCCGATTTATTCTTGCTATCTAAAGCTTGTACTGATCTAGTACTTACTTTTGTAAAAGTTCTTTTTTCACCTGATTGTGTCTGATAATTGTCTACTCTTATCGATCCTTGAAGTGCAACTAATCTACCTTTAGTTATGTAGTTGGCACAAAATTCAGCGGATTTACCCATTACTTCAACAGGTATAAAATCAGTTTCTTTAGATCCATCTTTTTTTACATAGTCTCTATCAATGGCTATTGTAAATGATGCCACTGGTGTTCCTGTACCTGGGATGTATCTTAATTCAGGGTCTTTAGTTAACCTTCCCACTAATACAACTTGATTCATAAAAACACCACCTATTTTTTATAATAAAACTAGTTATTAAGCAACAACTATCATATGTCTTATTACGTTTTCATTTATCTTTAAGTTTCTGTCTATTTCTTTAGGAACGTCTACTGCTGATTTGAAGTTAACTAACACATAGAAACCTTCTGTAAACTTAGCTATTGGATAAGCTAATTTTTTAGTTCCCCAAGTATCAACTTTAACTATTTCTCCTTCAGTTGCAACAACTTCCTTAACTTTGTTTAGTACAGCTTCTCTTGTTTCTTCATCAGAGTTTGGCTTTACTACATAAACTAATTCATAATTTCTCACTATAATTCACCTCCCTTTGGACTTAACGGCTCTACACTCTTAGAGCAGAGAAATGAGACTAAAATCTCATACCTACACATTTTATCATTCTTTCTTATTTATGTCAATTTAAATTTTGGACAAATTTTAATATTTAATATAAGGTGAAATATATTTTTTAAATTAACAAGGGATGGCAATCGCCATCCCTCATAATATATCTATAAGTTATTATTTTTAATTAAGCTTCAACACCCATAGCTTCTTTTAAAACTGATGCTATGTTTTTGATACCTTCTATTATTTTTTCTTCTGGCATATTTGAATAGTTAAGTCTGAAAGTATTTTCTCTACCACCATTAGGGAAGAATCCTCCTCCAGCAACATAAGCAACATTCTTTTCTAAGCATTTTGGCATTAATTCTTTAGCATTTAAATTACTTGGAAGCTCTACCCATGTAAATAATCCACCTTCTGGATGAGTAAATACTAATCCTTCTGGGAATTCTTCTTCCATAGTCTTAAGCATTACATCTCTACGTTTGATATAAACAGCTTTTATTTTATCAACGTGTTCATCTAAGTCATACATATCCATAAATTTGCTTACTTCCATTTGAGATATAGTTGATGCTTGTAAGTCTGCACCTTGTTTTGCAAAGTTAAATTTAGATAGTATTTCTGCAGAAGCACAAGTCCATCCTAATCTGTATCCTGGGCAGAATATTTTAGAGAAAGTTCCTAAGAATATTACTAATCCTTTTGTATCCATTGATTTTAAAGATGGTAAAGTTTCTCCTTCAAATCTTAAATCTCCATATGGATTATCTTCTATTACTGGTATTTCATATTTATTTACTATTTCCATGAATTTTTTACGTCTTTCAAGTGGCCAAGTTCTTCCTGTTGGATTTTGGAAATCAGGTATTACATAAATCATTTTTATTCTATCAGTTGTTTCTAGTATTTTTTCTAGTTCTTCCATTATCATTCCATTAGAATCTGTTGGAACATCTATGAATTTAGGTTGGTAAGATTTAAATGCGTTTATAGCTCCTATGTAAGATGGGCTTTCACATAAAATTACATCACCTTCATCAATAAATACTTTTCCTGCAAAATCTAGACCTTGTTGAGAACCACTTGTAACTAATATATCATCTTTATTTACATTAGTTTGGTTTTTGTCATTCATTCTAGCTGCTATTTTTTCTCTTAATGGTTCATATCCTTCTGTTGTAGTATATTGCATAGCTGATCTTCCATTTTCTTCAAGCACTGCAACTGATACTTTTTTCATTTCTTCAACTGGAAATAACTCTGGAGCAGGCATTCCACCCGCAAAAGATATTATTTGTGGTTGTTGAGTAAGTTTTAAAAGCTCACGTATTTCAGATCCTTGTAAACCTTCCATTCTTTTTGCATATTTAACTGCCATAATTAAAGCACCCCCATGAAAATGTTTTCTTCAATTTCTATTATACCAAAAATTTGGATATTAATATACGGTATTTGACATTTTTTAAATGTTAAATTTATATCATTTTTTTATTAGCTTTTTTACTCTCTTTTCTAATGTCTCTCTATCAAGCATTATTAGCCTTGAACATTTCGTACATTTTATCTTTATATCCATTCCAGTTCTTACGATTTCAAACTCTTTACATCCACATGCATGTTGTTTTTTCAATTCAACAATATCCCCTATTTTTAAATCCATTGGCATAAATAATTAGCCTCCTAATCTAACTTCTTTGCTTCCTTTGAGCCATCTTCTAATTTACTTATACAATAAATTCCCTTTATATCTACATTATTTTCAACTAAAATTGCCTTTATTTTTTCAATATCTTCAAAAGAAAATTTAATTGATATTCCACAGCTTGCTGTTATTTCTCTTGGTGTTGGAAGAGCCATTACTTTTAAACCCTTTTCACCAAATAGCTTTTCTGACCTTATTGCATGATGTGTCGAATTAAACGATACTATATACATTTGATTCATTGCTTAATCCTTTCTGACTATCTACTTTTCTTTAGTTTAATATCTCTTATTGACTTTATATTGTTAAACAAGCATACATTATATAGAAATAGTATTTGATGCATTTTTTAATGTTTCAACTATAGAGTACATATTTGTAACTGAGCCAACTTGTAATTTTTCTTTTAAATTATAGTAATCTAAACAAGTTCCACAAGATAAAATTTCTACGCCTGCATCTTCAAGTATTTTAAGATTTTCTATAGTTGCTTCATTTTCAGCACTTAATTTTACTCCTCCATTAACTAAAAGTATATGTTTAGGATATGGCTTTGATTCTGTTAAAGTATATATAAATCCTTTTATTAATACTTGTCCTAATTCATCATTCCCCAATCCCATCTTATCTGAAGATATAAATACACATGTATCTTCTAGTTCGCTTTCTTCTTTTTGAGCTACAATATTATTGCCTTTTTTAATTTCTATAGAAATTAAATTTTCTTTTTCATCAACAATCTTTGCTTCACAATTTAAAGATTTAGCAAGTTTTAATATATTTTCTTTTGCTGTTTCATTGTCAACTGTTGTAACTACAATACCTTCTTCTATATTATCTAATTCTTTTTTTGTATTTATAACTGGTTTAGGACAAGCAAGCCCTCTAGCATCTATTTTTATACTCATTGTTTGATTCATCTCCTTAAAATTATTCATACAATTTATATTTTATCATAGATATTATCTTGCTTGTTATAGATTGTATCTATACTATTATAGGTTTATTATACTTACATTATCTCTAAATTTTTATACATAAATACTCCCTTTTGGTAGTATTCTAATTCTTTCTCTTTTGATATGCTTGAATATAATTGTCCTAAGTCTATGTACAAGTTCGCTAATATCTTATTATTACCTAAGTCTGATACTATTTTTATACATTTAATTAAATACTCAATAGCAAGAGTAATTTCATTTTGATTCTTATACATATTAGAATAGAATTTTAATGCTTTATACTCATTAAACTTGTTTTTATTTTTTATTGATGATGCTAAAGCTATTTTACAATATTTTCTAGCTAAATCATAATCTTCCTTATCTATGTACGCTTCTATTATCTTGAATAAACCTGACATCATATATTCGTCTTCATCATTTTTCTTTATGTTGTACACTTTTTGAGAATACTCAAGAACTCTATCTGTCTCACCTATTTTTCTATAAACATCACAAATTGTTAAGTATACATTTGCTATTCCAGTTTTATTATCTTCATTTTCAAGTATTTTTAGTGCTTTTTTAAAATACTCTTTTGATTCTTCATATTTTCCAATCTCAAGCATGTTATTTGCTTTTAACACCAAAATATCGACATCTTCTTTTCTATCATTTTTATTATCTATTTCATTTATTTTATCTATGTACTTTAATGACATATTTGGATTATCTAATTTTATATAACAATATGCCATCTTACTATATAATTCCTTATATATGTTAATATCCTCAAACTTACTCTCTGATAAAATTTCCTCTGCAAAATTAAAGTGACTTATCGCACCTTTATAAAAGTCTTCCTGCATATATATCTTTCCTATGTTTAAATAGCACTTTAGTATGTTTTCACTATCATTGTTTTTTATAAAGAAATATAAAGCCTTTTCGAAGTTTTCTATAGCATTATTGTAATTAGATTTTTTTAAGTTAATATTAGCCATAAGAAAATTGCATCTGCCATAGTTCTCCATTAAATCGTATCTCTTACATATATCTAAAACTTCTTTTATTTGGTCCTCAGCCTTGTTTAGCTCATTCTCTTTTATATAAATTTCACTTTGCAGTATTAAATTATCTGTTATCTTTTTTGACTGCATTTCTTTTGTTTCTAATAAATATTCCACGCTTACATCTAGCTTATCACCCAGATATTCCAACAGTTCATAACTAGTATGAGATTTATCTCTCTCTATATGGCTTATTTGTGCTGCTGTTATCCTATCTCCGGCTAACTCTTTCAATGTCATATTTTTTTCTTTTCTTAATTTCTTAATCTTTTCTCCTAAGCTCAAAATTTCCATACTATTCCCACCTTTTGAAGACATTTTTTTATAATATAATTATAACTTATATTTATTTTAAAAACACTACTTTTATTTTACAATATTTTCTCTATACATTAAATGATTTCCCATAAAAATGACTAAAATTTAGTTTATTTTGTATTTAATTAATTTAAATAAATCATTTTTTAAATTTGTTACTATTTTGTATTCATATATTCAGTCATAACGATTATAATTATATATAAGAATAGTATCTTAGAGAGGAGTAATTTTTATGAAAAATAAGAAAATAATGTTAGTGTTAAGTATATTATCTATATCTATATTGGCGGTTGGATGTAGCAATGCTCAAAATGAAGCAACTAAAAAAGAAACTAAAAATAATACAAATGTTGAGCAACCAAAAGAAGAAAGCAATAACGAAAATAATGATGAAAAAGAAGTTCCTAATAAAAAATCTGCATCAACTCCAAAGGAAGAAAAGAAGACGGAGTCTGCTGTTATTTACTCTTTTGATGTAGACAAAACAGATTTAATTGAAAATAAGGTTAATTTAGAAAAAATTGATGAAAACACTTTATTTGCTGAGCTTCAAAAGCTTAAAGTAATTCCAGAATCTGCAAAACTAAATTCATTTACTACAAAAGATATTGATGGCGTAAAAACTGGTATATTAGATGTTAACTCTGATTTTACAAAATCAAACTTAGGTAGTGATGCAGAAACTTTAATGCTTGATTCAGTTGCACGTACTTACATAAAGAACATGAATGTTGAACAAATAAAGCTTACTGTTGATGGCGCTAACTATGAAAGTGGTCATATAGTTCTTGAAGATGGAGATTATTTAAAGTAAGTTTTTAAATTATATTAAGTTACAAAAAATAGTGTCAACTTTCTATAAAGTTGACACTATTTTTATGTTGTAATGTATAACTATTTATTTTTTGAAATTTTCTTCAAAGCGTCTATTGCTTTATCTATTTCATCTTTTGTATTAAAATATCCTATACTGAATCTTACCGCACCTTGTTTTAACGTACCTAAAGTAGTATGAGCTAACGGAGAACAATGTATTCCTGATCTAGTTGCTATATTATATTCACTATCTAATAAGAAAGTAACCTCTCCAGAATCCATATTCCCTATATTTATAGCTATTACTGAGGCTCTTTTTTTACTGTCTTTTGGTCCATATATCTTTATATCTGATACTTCCTCTAACTTATTTAGCATATATTGACATAATTCTTCTTCATGTTGTCTTATATTGTTGATTCCTCTTTCAAATATAAATAATACACCTTGGTTAAGTCCTGCTATACCTGGAGTATTATGAGTTCCTGACTCGTATTTATCTGGGAACAGTTCTGGTTGAACCATTTCTTCTGATTTACTACCTGTTCCACCCTCTTTTAATATATTTAAATTTAGACCTTCTCTTATATATAAG
Source organism: Clostridioides sp. ZZV15-6597 (assembly GCF_020657815.1). NCBI lineage: Bacteria > Bacillati > Bacillota > Clostridia > Peptostreptococcales > Peptostreptococcaceae > Clostridioides > Clostridioides sp. ZZV15-6597. Next base: position 54,706 of record NZ_JAGWCT010000008.1, read on the forward strand.
ACACCTGTTCCTTGAGGCCCAAATAAGGATTTATGACCTGGCATTGCCAACATGTCTATATTGCATTTCTTCACATCTATATCATAAACACCTGCTGTTTGTGATGCATCTACCAAGAATAAAATATTATGTTTCTTAGCTATTTCTCCAACTTTTTTTATATCTATTAATGTTCCACATACATTAGATGCATGTGTAGTTACAATCAGCTTAGTGTTATCCTTTATTGATTTTTCTAACTCTTCATAATCTAAAAAACCTTCATCATCACATTTTACTACAGTATTTTCTACCCCTTTTTGCTCAAGTGCTTTTATGGGTCTTATTACTGAATTATGTTCCATAGATGTTGTTATTACATGATCTCCTTTTTGTAGTACACCTTTTATTGCTAAATTCAAAGAGTCTGTTGCATTAGATGTAAATACTATATTCATAGGATTACTTACATTAAATAACTTAGCTACATTTTCTCTTGTGTCATAAATTTCTCTAGCAGCTCTCATAGCAAGCTTATGTCCTGCTCTTCCTGGATTTGCACAATAGTTTTTCATACAATCTAAAACAGCATCATAAACTCTTTCTGGCTTTGGATATGTAGTTGCAGCATTGTCTAGATAAATCATATTAATCGTCCTCTCTATTTTATATTTGTGTGTTATTCAAGAAGCATTGATACAATACTGTTTAAATCATCGTCATTATAGTATTCTATCTCTATTTTACCTTTTTTCTTACCTTTAGAAATATTTACTTTAGTTCCAAAAATATTTCTAAGTTTATCTTCTACATCTAAAATAAATACATCCTTAGGCTTAGACTTTTTTGGCATATCTTCTTCTTTATTTTCAGATATTTTTTTTGCAATATTTTCAACCTCTCTTACAGAGAGTTCTTCCTCTTCTATCTTTTTTGCGATTTGTAATTGTAATTTTTTATCTACAATCCTTAACAGAGCCTTTCCATGACCTGCTGTGATTTTACCACTATCTATCATGTCTATAACATCTTGTCCTAGATTTAAAAGTCTCAAAGTGTTAGTTATATGAGGTCTACTTTTACCAACAGCTTCTGATATTTCTTCTTGAGTTACACTATAGTGCTCTATTAAACTTTTATATGCTAGTGCTTCTTCTATCGAATTTAAATCTTCCCTCTGTAAGTTTTCAATTAAAGCTATCTCCATTATATCTTTCATCTCTATATCTTTAATTATAGCAGGCATTTGACTTTTATTTGCAAGTTTTGATGCTCTAAATCTTCTTTCACCAGCTATTATCATGTACTTATTATTTTCATCCCTTTTAACTACTATTGGTTGTAGTACACCATAATTTTTTATAGACTCAGATAATACTTTTATTTTTTCTTCATCAAATTGCTTTCTCGGCTGAACTTCGTTTGGATATATTTTGTCTATATCTATATTAACTATTTCTTTATCTGAAGTTTCTCCTTTAATTTCTGGTATCAATGCACTAAGACCTCGACCCAATCTATTACTTCTTTTAGACTTATTCTCCATACTACCACTCCTCCTCTTCTAAATCTATAAATTCTTCTGCTAGTTCCAAATAAGCTACAGACCCTCTACATCTTTTATCATAGTAAATTGCTGGTTTACCATGACTAGGAGCTTCTGCAAGCCTTACATTTCTTGGAATTAGAGTTGTATATACACTTCCTTTAAAGTACTTTTTAACTTCTTCAACAACTTGTATTGATAGATTAGCTCTTCCATCAAACATACTTAAAACAACACCTTGAATTTCTATATCTGTATTTAATCTTGATTTTACTAATTTTATAGTTTCCATTAATTGACTTACACCTTCTAAGGCATAATATTCACATTGTATAGGAATTAAAACACTATCTACAGCCGTTAGACAATTTATTGTAAGCATCCCAAGTGAAGGTGGGCAATCCAAAAATATATAGTCATATTCATCCTTTACTACTTTTATGGAATTTTTTAAAATATACTCTCTATTACTTATTGATGCAAGCTCTATCTCTGCACCTGCTAGTTCCGTAGCTGATGGAACTATATCTACATTTTCAAACTCTGTTTTTATTATTGCTTCTTTAATATTCAAACCATCTAACATAATCTCATAGATTGTATTTTCCACTTCATTTTTATCAATACCATATCCACTAGTTGTATTTCCTTGAGGGTCCAAATCTAATACTAATATCTTTTTTCCTAAGGTTCCTAAACTGGCACTTAAATTTACATTTGTTGTAGTTTTTCCGACTCCGCCCTTTTGATTGAATATAGCTATAACTTTGCCCATGATGTTCCCCCCCTTTAAGAATTAAATTAATTTTAAATATTGACTAGTTGCTTTTATAATTATAAATAATGTCTATAAATCAATTTATATTACAAGGCTTGTTTAAAAAAAAAGATTACTGGTAAGCAGTAATCTCTATTTTTTAGGGATTTTTACAACAACTTCCATATAATCTCCCTTATCTATTTCATTATACTTAGCATCAATTCCTGTATTTGATATAGCATCAAAGGCTTGCTTTATAGTATTTATGTAAATTCTTATACTCATAGCACCCTTTATATTCTGTTTTTTATCAGGCTCTTCTTGAATTTCAATTTCTTCTAGTATATCTTGTATCAGTTTTTCTGTTTTTTTAACAGTCAATTCATTCTTTATGACCTTTTCTAGTACACTTTTCATTAAATCTTCACTTGGTAATTTAAGGAATGCTCTAGCATGTCTTTCTGTTAAATTATTCTCTATTAGCTTCATTTTTATATCGTTTGGAAGCTTTAATATTCTAAGCTTGTTTGCTACAGTAGATTGATTTTTGCCTAATTTTTCTGCTAATTGCTGTTGAGTAAAAGCATGCTCTTTTATTAAGTTTTCATAGCCAATTGCTTCTTCAATAAAATTTAAGTCTTCTCGTTGCAAATTTTCTAATAACGCTAGAACAGCAGAAGATTCATCGTCCATATTATTTATAATTGCTGGGATAGTTTTAAGCTCTGCTAACTTAGCTGCTCTTAATCTTCTCTCTCCAGCAATTAGTTCATATTTACCATCTTTTGCTCTAACTGTTATAGGTTGAATTATACCATATACCTTTATAGAATTGCTCAATTCCTCCAATGAAACTTGTGAAAATATTTTTCTTGGTTGGTATGGATTTGGAACTATATCTTCTATAGGTATCTCCATAACTCTTTTATCTTCCATAACATACCTCTCTTATTTTAGATATAAATATTTTTGTTCTCTATATGTACATACAATTTTATTTCTGCATCTACTTTAATAATTCCTTTATTTTTGTTTGTTTTAAGGCAACCTTAATTATTTCTCAGGAAATAATTAAGGTTGCCTACTAATTAATAGCTTGATTATTTAATAGGATTTTTAGCTGGTTTACCAGCTTTTCTAGGGTATTTAACTGGTGTTTCATGTATCTTTTTAAAAACTAATATATTATGATTTAAATCTATTTCTGGTAATTCTACATCTATTTTTTCGATAAACTCTAATCCTAAAGTATCTATAGCCTTTTTTGATTCCTCTAATTCTAGATTAGCATTTGGACCTTTTAAACAAATAAAATATCCTCCTACTTTTACAAATGGTACACAAAATTCCATAAGAATTGGTAATCCAGCTACAGCTCTTGCTGTAGCAATATCATACTTTTCCCTGTACTTTTCATCTTTTCCAAAATCTTCAGCTCTTCCATGTATAAATGTAATACCCTCTAGTTCTAATGCTCTGCCAACTTCTTCTAAAAAGTTTATTCTTTTATTTAAAGAGTCTAATAAAGTTAATTTTAATCCATCTAAACATATTCTTAGTGGTATACCTGGAAAACCAGCACCTGTACCAACATCTATTATAGACATACCATCTTTTATATATCCATTTTTTACAGCTGAAATAGAGTCTAAAAAGTGTTTTATATATACTTCTTTTTCATCCTCTATTCCTGTAAGGTTCATTTTTTGATTCCAATCAACTAATATATCTCTATATGTTTTAAATTTTTGTAACATATTATCATTTGTATCTATATTAAAATTTTCAATTCCATTTTTTAGAAGTTCTATATTATTCACCTTTGCCACCTCTAGTCCTTCTAACTTGTTCAAGGTGTATAAGTAAGACTGATATATCAGCTGGAGAAACACCTGATATACGAGATGCTTGACCTATTGAAATAGGTTTTATATCGTCTAGTTTTTGTCTTGCTTCTAGTCTAAGTCCTTCTATTGATGAATAATTTATTTTTTCATCTAATTTCTTATTCTCAAGCTTTTTAAATTGGTCTATTTGTTTTAATTGCTTGTCTATATAGCCTTCATACTTAGTCATTATCACACATTGTTCTTTAACTTCTCTTGAAACATCTTCACCAGCATCTTTTCCTAATTCTTCAAGTAACTCATAGGATACTTCTGGTCTTTTTAAAAACTCATACAATGATATTCCAACTTTTATTGGCGTTGCACCTTTTTCTTCTAATAAACTATTTACTTCTTTTGGTGTAACCCTTTCACGCTTTAATCGCTCAAATTCTTTTTCTACAGCATTCTTTTTATTTATGAATCTTTCATATCTATCTTCTTTAACTAGTCCTAATTCATAACCTTTTTGAGTTAATCTCATATCAGCATTATCTTGTCTTAAATACAATCTATATTCTGCTCTTGATGTCATCATTCTATAAGGTTCATTAGTTCCTTTTGTGACAAGGTCATCTAATAATACACCTATATATGCTTCTGATCTATCTAATACAAAAGGTTCTTTTCCTTCTATCTTTCTGACAGCATTTATACCAGCCATAAGTCCTTGAGCTGCTGCTTCTTCATATCCAGAAGTTCCATTAAATTGCCCTGCACTAAATAAGTTTTCAACACCTTTTATTTCTAAACTTATTTTTAATTGTGTTGGGTCAACACAATCATATTCTATAGCATATGCAGGTCTCATTATCTTACAGTTTTCAAGCCCCTTTATAGTTTTATACATATCTAATTGAACTTCAAAAGGTAAACTAGTTGATATACCTTGAATATACATTTCTTTAGTATTCAGTCCCTCTGGCTCTATAAACAATTGATGTGAAGTTTTATCACTAAATCTTACTACTTTATCTTCTATCGAAGGACAATATCTTGGCCCCGTACTTTCTATCACGCCACTATACATAGCAGACCTTTTTAAATTATCTAGTATAACTTTTTGAGTATCTTCAGTAGTTCTTGTTAAATAACAAGGTTCTTGCTCTTTCTCTATGTTTTCATTCATAAATGAGAAAGGAGTTACTTTTTCATCACCTTCTTGTAGAGACATTACAGAGAAATCTATACTATCTCTATGGACTCTTGCTGGTGTTCCTGTTTTAAATCTTCTCATTCTAAGACCTAATTCAACTAAACTATCTGTAAGATATTTTGCATATCCTAATGCATTAGGCCCTTCGTAAAATGCTACCTCACCCATATATATTTTTGAATTTAAATAAACTCCAGTAGCTAATATTACAGCTTTAGATTTAAATGAACATCCTAGTTTAGTTCCAACACCTATTACAACATTTCCTTCATGTAATATTTCTACAACTTCATCCATAGCGATATCAAGGTTTGGCTCATTTTCTAATGTTTTTTTCATTTCTTCATGGTATTTAAATTTATCTGCTTGGGCTCTTAAAGAATGAACTGCTGGTCCTTTAGCAGTATTTAACATTCTACTTTGTATATATGTCTTGTCTATATTTAGTCCCATTTGACCACCTAAAGCATCTATCTCTTTTACTAATTGACCTTTACCCGTTCCACCAATTGATGGATTGCAAGGCATTAATGCAATAGAATCTAAAGACATTGTTATTATCAAAGTTTTATATCCCATTCTTGCAGTAGCTAAAGCAGCTTCACATCCCGCGTGACCTGCTCCAACTACTATAACATCATATTTTCCTGCTTCAAACTTTATCATTTATAATTCCTTTCTTTTTAATATTAATGTTTCATGAGAAACACTATAAAATATCTATAATTTCTATAATAAAAAATGAAATTTATTACTTTTATATCTTCTTTCCTTTTGCATTTTATATCCTATTTTCCTATACAGAAGTTATGGAATATATTATCTAGTAAATCCTCTGTTACTGTATCCCCATTAATATATCCAAGGTAATCCCATATATTTTTTAAATCTACTTCTACAAAATCAAATGGCATACTTTGTTCTAGAGCAATTAAAGCATCTGTTGCAGACTTATATGCCTTACCAAGTGCATCTTTATGTCTAGAATTAGTTACTACTAAACTAGAATTGTTTTTGATACTTCCTTTATATACCATAGACTCTATCTTATCTTGTAACGCTTCTATTCCTTCTTGTTGTAAAGCTGATATTCTTATTATACTATTATTTTCTACATATTTAAGTATTTTTTCTTCTTCAATCTCTTGTTTTAAGTCATTTTTATTTAATAGCACTATTGTTTGTTTATCTTTAAGCTTCTTTAATATTTCTATATCTTCTTCTGACAACTTTCTTGATGCATCTAAAACCATTATAATTAAATCAGCACTTGTAAATGATTCTTTAGATTTCTCAACTCCTATTTTTTCAACTATATCATCAGTATCTCTTATACCTGCTGTATCAACTATCTTAAGAGGTATACCTTTTATATTCACAAACTCCTCTATAACATCTCTAGTAGTTCCTGGTATGTCTGTAACTATAGCTCTATTTTCTCCCAAAATAGAGTTAAGCAGTGAAGATTTTCCTACATTTGGTTTACCAACAATTACTGTTTTCAAGCCTTCTCTAAGTATTTTCCCACTTTCAGCTGTATCATATAATTTTTTAATTTCTTTTTTAAGCTCGCCAGTTTTATCCTTAAGTGTTTGATATGTTATATGTTCAATATCTTCTTCAGGATAATCTATAGCAACTTCTACATGTGCCAGTATCTCAGTAACTTTATCTCTTAAGTCTCTTATCTTCTTTGATAGAGAACCCTCTAGTTGGTTTTGGGCAACTTCATGAGCTATATCGGTTTTTGCCTTTATAACATCTATTACTGCTTCTGCTTGAGATAAATCTATTCTTCCATTTAAAAATGCTCTTTTAGTAAACTCCCCAGCTTCTGCCAATCTAACATCTTTAGATAATATTAATTCTAAAATTTTCTTTACTGAAATAAATCCGCCATGGCAATTTATTTCTATAACATCTTCTCCTGTATATGAATTTGGACCTTTCATATATGCTAATAATACTTCATCTATTACATTTTCATTATCTACAATATTTCCATATATTAATGTTCTTTTATTATAATCTTTAATACTCTTTCCTGACATGGACTTAAAGATTTCTTCTGCAACTTTTAAAGCTTTTTCTCCACTTATTCTCAGTATACCTATGCCACCTTCTCCAGGTGCTGTAGCTATAGCCGCTATTGTATCATCTATAAACAAATTTATCACCTCTTAATTTATAATTTTTACATATAGATTTATTTTTAACCAATTGCAATGATTTAATAAGATTAAAAAATAAAACCCCCTAATGTTTAGGAGGTTGATTTTATCTTTTACACTCAATTACTAATCTTCTATATGGATCGGTTCCTTCACTATATGTAATTACATATTTGTCATTTTGAAGAGCTGAATGTATTATTCTTCTCTCATATGGATTCATATAATCTAATTTTTTAGTTTTTCTTGTTTTCGCTACTTCTCTAGCAACCTTATTAGCATATCTTATTAAAGACTCTTCTCTTTTTGACCTATAGTTTTCTATATCTACAAGTACTCTTGTATGAGAGTCTTTATTTATTTTATTAAGAGCTAATCCAGTTAAAAATTGAATAGAATCTAAAGTTTCCCCTCTTCTACCAATTAAACTTGCAGCTTCTTTGCCTTCAATATCAACCATGATTAAATTATCTTTTTGAGATACATTGACTTTGGCATCAACATTTGCATTTTTCAACATTACCTCTATAAAATTTTTAGCTACATCTAGTTCCCTTTCAATAACAAAAATTTCATAGGTACCATCTTTAGCACCTATAAAACCTAAAAACCCCTTGCTTGGATTTTCTAGTATTTCTACCTCTATATCCTCTACTTTTAAATTTAACTCTGCTATAGCCTTATTTATAGCTTCTTCTTTACTTTTACTTTTTATTAATTTTAGGCTTTTTCTCATTAACTTTTTCCTCCTTAGAGTTAGCAGCCAGCTTAGCTTTTAAAGGATTCATTATTAAGTAATACTGAGCTATTGAGAATAAGTTACTTACTGTCCAGTACAGTGTAAGTCCTGCTGGGAATATAAATCCCCAATAGAAAGACATCCCTGCCATTACATATGTCATTACTTTCATAGAGCCTTGTAGTTGGTCCTTTGGAGTCATTACTTTTTGCATTACATATGCACTTGCTCCTGAAAATACTGCTAATACATAATCTGGTGCTGTTAAACTTTTTATCCATAAAAACCCATTGTCAGCCGCCATAAATGCAGCTTGATTTGCAAAAACGCCATGAGCAACTGGCTCTCTTAAAACGCTAAATAATCCTATTAATATAGGAAACTGTATTAATAAAGGTAAACAACCAGATAGTGGATTAATTTTAGCTTCTCCATATAACTTAACAATTTCTTCATTTTGTTTTTCTGGCTTATTTTTATATTTTTCTTGTATCTCTTTTATACGAGGTTGTATATCTTGCATTGCCTTTGTTGACTTAGTCTGTTTAACTGTTAATGGTAGTAAAATAATCTTTACAAGTATAGTAAAAATTATTATAGAAATACCATAATGGTTAACAAATTCAAATATTACCTTAAGAATTAATCCTAAGAAATTTCCTATTATATTCAATTTTTTTATACCTCCTAATAGTTACTCTCTTTTATTTTAGAGGGTCGTAACCTCCTGGATGAAAAGGATGACATTTTAGAAGTCTTCTTATCGTTAAGTACATACCTTTTACAAATCCATATTTTTTAAATGCCTCTATTGAATATTGTGAGCAAGTTGGATAGAATCTACAAGTAGGTCCCTTTAAGGGAGATATATACTTTTGATAAAATTTTACTAAATAAATACATAAATTCGATAAATACCTACTTATTTCCTTTAATATATAAATTATTTTATTCAAAGTTATTAACCTCCAGATTTATAGCATACAATTTAAAGAGAAATATCCGTTCTTTTAACTAAATTTTTTATAGACTTGTCTATATCTTTAAAACTAGCATCTTTACTAGATACTCTTGCTATAAATACTATATCATATCCAGGCTTAATTTTTTCATCAATATTTAATCTGTAAGCTTCTTTTATTAATCTTCTTACTCTATTTCTAGTGATAGCTTTTCCTACTTTCTTTGAAACAGAAATACCTATTCTACTATAATCTGATTTATTTTTAAGTATATATATTACTAAATATCTGTTTGCAAAAGATTTGCCGTGTTTATATACTTTTCTAAAATCAGAGTCTTTTTTTAACCCTTTTGTCCTATTAAAGTCCATAGTTAACCTCCATAAACACAGCTATGCATTGTAATTATTTACACAAAAAGGCCACCTTTGCAGCGGCCCTTTTGTAATTAATGAGTTAATCTATTTCTTCCTTTAGCTCTTCTTCTTTTTAACACGTTTCTTCCGTTAGACGTCTTCATTCTTTTTCTGAAACCATGTTCTTTACTTCTTTGTCTCTTTTTTGGTTGATAAGTTCTTTTACTCATTATTTTGCACCGCCTTTCAGATTTCATTTTCCGTTTATAAAAATAATAACTTTACCCTCAAAGTAAACATAACACATATAATTATAAATACTTTTACTATCGTTGTCAACGAGTTTTTGGTATGCTTGCATCACAAAATCTACCATATATATATTATGTATTTTTTTTATTGAAAATACTAGTAAAAATCTATTTAATTTTATTCTAAATTATTTTTTTCAATTATATACACAAATAAAGTAAATTTAACATGTTTATATTTTTATCAACAATTAGTTAATATTGTGGATAAATTAGTTACAAATCATTGAAGTTTGACATATATTTTGATATTATAAATATACTTGTTGATAATGTGCATAAATGTTATCAACTTATTAGAAATTATTCACAGCTTGTGGATACTTTTGTGTATAACTTTTAAGATTACTGACAATACTCTAGTTATAATCACCATTTATTGTATGTTTATGTTATTTATAACTTTATCTACATATTGTTTATATCTTTTCATATTTTTTTAATAATTTATACTATTATTAATTTATCAACACCATTATCCATAAATTTAGTTATTCTGTAAAATTTATATATATTTTTGCTTTTCTGTTAATAACTTTGTGGAAAATATTAATTATTCTGTTCGGAGGTTTATATTATGGATATAGTTTCTTTATGGGACAAAACCCTACAATTAATAAAAGGTGACTTAACTTCAGTAAGTTTTAATACCTTTTTTAAAAACATCGTACCATTAAAAATACATCTTAATGACTTGATACTACTAGCTCCTAGCGATTTCAATAAAGATATTCTAGAAAATAGATATTTGCATTTAATTGAAGATGCTATAAATCAACTGTCATTAAAAAAGTATAATATTAAATTTGTATTGAGCGAAAAAGAAGTTGCTGACCTAAATTCTGATAGTACAGATTTAAATTACAGAGTACTTTACCCTAACCTGAATCCAAAATACACATTTGATACGTTCGTTATTGGTAATAGCAATAGATTTGCTCATGCTGCATGTGTTGCAGTTGCTGAATCTCCTGCTAAAGCTTACAATCCACTTTTTTTGTATGGAGGAGTTGGTTTAGGTAAAACCCATTTAATGCACGCTATTGGACATCACATCGTCAGCCAAAAAAAGGATTCAAAAGTTGTTTATGTTTCTTCAGAAAAATTTACTAATGAACTTATAAACTCTATAAAAGATGATAAAAATGAAGAATTTAGAAATAAATATAGAAACGTAGATGTCTTATTAATTGATGATATTCAATTTATAGCTGGGAAAGAAAGAACTCAAGAAGAGTTTTTCCATACATTTAATACTCTTCATGAGGCAAATAAACAGATAATTATCTCTAGTGATAGACCGCCAAAAGACATACCTACACTAGAAGATAGATTAAGATCGAGATTTGAAATGGGACTTATAACTGATATTCAGGCCCCAGACTTTGAAACAAGAATTGCTATACTTAGAAAAAAGGCTCAACTAGAACGTATAGAAGTGCCAAATGAAGTTATGTCATATATAGCAAAAAATATTAAGTCAAACATAAGGGAACTAGAAGGTGCCCTAACTAGAGTAGTTGCTTACTCTTCTCTTAGTAATAGAGTGATATCTTTTGATCTTGCTACAGAAGCATTAAAAGATATTATAACAACTTCTAAAAATGAAGAAATCAATGTGCTTAGAATAAAAGAAAAAGTTTCTTCTGTATTTAATTTAAAAATGGAAGATTTTAATTCTAAAAAAAGAACTCGTTCAATAGCTTTTCCAAGACAAATAGCTATGTATTTAACGCGCGAACTTACTGACTTATCTCTTCCTAAAATAGGCGAAGAATTTGGAGGAAGAGATCATACAACAGTAATTCATGCTCATGACAAAGTATCTAAAGACATAAAAGAAAGTGAAGAAATTAAGACTAAAATAGACAAAATTATATCAGATTTAAAGGGATAATTTATACACAATTGTCTGTTTATATCTATTGAATAACTTGTTTATATCTTTTTATCTTAAAATTTATTAACAAATAATTAAGTCTAAAATAACAAAGATATCAACATCTTATACACATGTTGATATCTTTGTATTTATAATGTTACATATACTTATTAACATTATCAACAACACCTACTACTATTACTACTATGATTTTAACTTATTTTTTTATATAAAAAGCCAGAGGAGGTTATCCACATTGAAAATAATTTGTAATCAAAAAATCCTAGCAAATAGAATTGGGATTGCTCAAAAAGCTATTAATGGAAAAACAACAATAGAACTATTAAAAGGTATACTTATATCTACAGAAGAAGGTCAATTAAAACTTACTGGATATGATGCAGAGATAGGAATAGAAACTTATGTACAAGCAGAGATTATAGAAAAAGGTGATGTTGTTGTAGATGCAAGATTATTTGGAGATATAATTAGAAAACTACCAGATTCTTTTGTTGAAATAGAAACAGATTCAGAAAATAATATTTACATAAATTGTGTAAATTCAAGATTTAAAATTAAAGGATATGCAGCTAAAGAATTTCCTAAGCTACCAGAATTAAATGAAGAAGATTTATATAGCATACCTCAAGAACTCCTAAAAAATATGATTAAACAAACTGTATTTGCTATTTCACAAGACCAAACAAAACCTGTTTTAATGGGAGAACTTCTAGAAATTGTAGATAAAAATTTAAATTTAGTAGCAATTGATGGCTATAGATTGGCTGTAAAAAGCTGCTCAGTTGATAGCTTAACTGAAAATATAAAAGTAATAATTCCAGGAAAGACACTTATAGATGTAAATAGCTTGCTTTCTGGAGAGGATAATGTTAAAGTTGGATTTAACGAAAAAAATGCTATTTTTATAATTAATGATACAAAAATTATTACAAGATTACTTGAAGGAGATTTTATTGATTATAAAAAATTGTTGCCAAGAGAGCATAACAGTAGAGTGAAGTTAAATACTAAAGAACTTTTAAACAGCATAGAAAGAGCATCTTTATTGTCTCAATCAGAAAAAAATAACCTTATAAAATTATCTATAAGAGATAAAGTAATGGCAATTACTTCTAATACAGAAAAAGGAAATGTATATGAAGAAGTTGAAATAGATTTAGATGGAGATTATTTAGATATAGCTTTTAACTCTCGATACTTTATTGAAGGGTTGAAAAATATAGATAATGAGGAAATATTTATAGAATTTACTACAAATGTAAATCCTTGTATAATTAAACCAACAGATGATATTAATTATATTTACTTATTACTTCCAGTAAGAATATCATCCAATATATAGCAGACATTAAGGAGTTGTCTTTTGTAGAAAAATTTTTCTAATCTTAGGCAACTCCTTTTGCAAGTATTTTTATGGTATAATATACTTTTAGTGTATTAATACCTATTTACCTAAAATAATGGCAAGGAGGAACTCTTATGACTGAAATAACTATAGAATCAGACTATATAAAGTTAGATCAATTCCTAAAATTAGCAGAGATTGCATCAACTGGAGGTCATGCAAAATTTTTAATTCAAGAAGGTTTAGTGACAGTAAATGATGAAATAGAATTAAGAAGAGGGAAAAAGATAAAATCAGGAGATATAGTTGAGATAGAGGGAACTAAAATAAAAGTATTGTAAAAAAGGAGAACTTTTTGTGAAACTTAAAAGTTTGCAGCTTGTTAATTTTAGAAATTATGAAAAGTTGCATCTGGAATTTAATGGGAAAGTGAATCTTCTTGTTGGAAAAAATGGTCAAGGAAAGACAAATATAGTAGAATCTATTTATATGCTTTCTTTTGGCAAATCATTTAGAACCAACAAAGATAGAGAAATGGTTAGATTTAATAGTGAAAATTTATATGTTGGAGGCAGTTTTTCAAAATATAATAAATATAGTCTAATAGAGCTAATTATTGGAAAAGATAAAAAGGGGATACGAATAAATAAAGTCCCTTTGCAAAAAATGCAGGAATTACTTGGCAACTTAAATGTTGTCATATTTTCACCTGAAGATTTAAGACTGGTTAAAGAGGGTCCTAAAGAGAGAAGGACTTTTATAGATAAAGAGATTAGCCAAATTATTCCTAAATATTATAATTATCTTACTAATTACAATAAAATACTTTCTCAAAGAAGTAGAGTGCTAAAAAGCATCCATGTTGATGAAGCTTTGTTAGATGTATATGATGATACACTAGCAAAATATGGAAGTTATATTTATATTTTACGCAGAGACTTTATAAAAAAGATAGCTAATATATCTGAACATATGCATATGAATTTGACTAATGGAATTGAAAAATTATCAATCAAATATAAAACTCAAATAAATATAACTGATGAAGATACTATAGAAACAGTATATAATAAATTTTTAGCCAAGTTGTCATCAAATAGACCTAATGATATAGAATCTAGAACTACTAGATATGGTATACACAAAGATGACTTAAATATATTCATAAATGATTTAGATGCAAGACTTTTTGGTTCACAAGGTCAACAGAGAACTGCTTCAATATCATTAAAGCTGTCAGAGATAGAATTAATAAAAAATGAGGTTGAAGAATATCCAGTATTAATTTTAGATGATGTTTTTAGTGAGTTAGATGAAGCAAGACAAAAACTTTTAGTAAATAATTTAAGCAATGTTCAAATGTTTATAACAAGCGCTGAAATTTCACATAAAAAAATATTTGATGAAAAGGATGTTACAATATTTAATATTGAAAATGGCAATGTTATTAGCATAGAGAATGGAGGAAATTAAATGAAACAAGAATACGGTGCAAGTCAGATACAGGTATTAGAGGGATTAGAAGCCGTTAGAAAAAGACCAGGTATGTATATTGGTAGTACAAGCCCAAGAGGTTTACACCACTTAGTTTATGAAGTTGTAGATAATAGTATAGATGAGGCTTTACAAGGATATTGTTCACATATATATGTATCTATTAATGAAGATGGCAGTATTTTAGTAAAAGATGACGGAAGAGGTATCCCAGTCGAAGTACATCCTAAGACTGGAAAATCAACTTTAGAAACAGTATTAACTAATCTTCATGCAGGAGGAAAATTTGGAGGCGGAGGATATAAAGTATCTGGAGGTCTTCATGGAGTTGGTGTTTCTGTAGTTAATGCATTATCAAAATGGATGACAGCAGAAGTTTATTTAAATGGAAAAATATATAAGCAGACATATGAAAAAGGT
Source organism: Clostridioides sp. ZZV15-6597 (assembly GCF_020657815.1). NCBI lineage: Bacteria > Bacillati > Bacillota > Clostridia > Peptostreptococcales > Peptostreptococcaceae > Clostridioides > Clostridioides sp. ZZV15-6597. The sequence continues at coordinate 69,734 of NZ_JAGWCT010000008.1, forward strand.
CTACCAACATCTAAGCTTGAAGTAGTTGGAGAATCTCAAAGTACAGGAACAATAATTCAATTTATGCCTGATGCTACAATATTTGATGAAATAGAGTTTAAATATGAAACATTGGAATATAGACTGAGAGAACTTTCTTTTTTAAATAAAGGAATAAAAATAGTATTTGAAGATAAAAGAGAAAATCAAGAAAAAAGAAAAGAATTTCACTATACAGGTGGTCTAGTAGAATATATTAAGTATTTAAATAAATCTAGAACTGGAATACATGATGACATAGTTTATATAGATAAAAAAGTTGACGATTGTATTGTCGAATTAGCTATGCAATATACGGATGGTTATACAGAGAACATATATTCTTTTGCAAATAATATAAATACACATGAAGGAGGAGCTCATTTAAGTGGATTTAAAGCAGCTCTTACTAAAACTGTAAATGATTATGCTAAGAGAAATAAATTCTTAAAAGAAAATGACGTTAACTTACTGGGTGAAGATATAAGAGAAGGCCTTACAGCTGTAGTATCAGTTAAATTACCAGAACCTCAATTTGAAGGTCAAACTAAAACAAAACTAGGTAATAGTTTTATGAGAGGTGTAGTTGATAGTGTAACAGTTGATGAACTTGGTTCTTTCTTAGAGGAAAATCCAGCAACAGCTAGAATAATAGTTGATAAAGCTTTGAGAGCACAAAGAGCGAGAGAAGCTGCAAAGAAAGCAAGAGAATTAACAAGAAGAAAGAGTGTTTTAGAAAGCACATCTTTACCTGGAAAATTAGCAGATTGTGCAGAAAAAGACCCTGCTAAAAGTGAAATATTCTTAGTCGAAGGAGATTCAGCGGGAGGTTCAGCAAAACAAGGTAGAGATAGAAATAGCCAAGCGATACTTCCATTAAGAGGTAAGATACTTAATGTCGAAAAATCAAGACTAGATAGGATATTATCTTCAGACGAAATAAAAAATATGATAACAGCTTATGGTTGTGGTATAGGAGAAGATTTTGATATAGATAAGGCTAGATATCATAAAATCATAATTATGACCGATGCCGATGTAGATGGAGCTCATATAAGAACTTTACTATTAACATTCTTCTTTAGATATATGAGACCTCTTATAGATGAGGGGTATGTTTATGCAGCACAACCTCCTTTATACAAAGTAACAAAGCAAAAAAAGGAATATTATGTTTATTCAGATAAAGAATTAAATATTTTATTAGATGAAATTGGAAGAAATGGTGTAGAGCTTCAAAGATATAAAGGTCTTGGAGAGATGAATGCAGAGCAATTATGGGATACTACTATGAATCCTGACACAAGAACTTTATTACAAGTAACTGTAGAAGATGCTGCAATTGCAGATGAAGTATTTTCAATGCTTATGGGTGATAAGGTTGCTCCAAGAAAAGAATTTATAGAAGAAAATGCAAGATTCGTTAGAAACTTAGATATATAGAGAGAGGGGATTAGTATACATGGAAGAAAATAACAAAATACTCCCTATTGAAATAGCGGAAGAAATGAAAAAATCGTATATCGATTATTCGATGAGTGTTATAGCTGGACGTGCTCTTCCTGATGTTAGAGATGGTCTAAAGCCAGTTCACAGAAGAATACTATACTCAATGAGTGAATTAAACTTAACACCAGATAAACCATATAGAAAGTCAGCCCGTATTGTTGGGGACGTTTTAGGGAAGTACCATCCACATGGAGATACTGCTGTTTATTTTGCAATGGTAAGAATGGCTCAAGACTTTTCAACTAGAGCACTTTTAGTAGATGGGCATGGTAACTTTGGTTCTGTTGATGGAGACTCACCAGCTGCGATGCGTTATACAGAAGCTAAGATGAGTAAATTATCATTAGAATTATTAAGAGATATAGAAAAAGAAACTGTAGATTTTAAACCAAACTTTGATGAATCATTAAAAGAACCTTCAGTACTACCAGCAAGGTATCCTAATCTATTAGTAAATGGATCTAATGGTATAGCTGTTGGTATGGCAACTTCAATACCTCCACATAATTTAGCTGAAGTAATTGATGCAACTGTACATTTGATTGACAATCCAGATTGTAGTGTTGAGGACTTAATAAAATTTATACAAGGTCCAGATTTTCCTACAGCTGCAATTATAATGGGTAAAGAGAATATAGCAGAGGCATATAGAACTGGAAGAGGTAAAGTTAAAGTTAGATCTAGAGCTTTTATAGAAGAACTTCCAAAAGGAAAACAACAGATAATAGTTACAGAAATACCTTATCAAGTAAATAAAGCTAAATTAGTTGAGAGAATAGCTGAGTTAGTTAAAGAAAAAAGAATAGAAGGTATATCAGATTTAAGAGATGAAAGTAATAGAAATGGTATGAGAATTGTTATAGAATTAAAGAGAGATGCTAATGCTAATATAGTATTAAATAATCTGTATAAACATTCTCAAATGGAAGATACATTTAGTATAATAATGCTTGCTCTTGTAGATGGCCAACCAAGAGTTTTAAATCTTAAGCAAATACTATATCATTATATTAAACATCAAGAAGATGTTGTCACAAGAAGAACCAAATTTGAATTAAATAAAGCTGAAGCAAGAGCACATATTTTAGAAGGATTAAAAATTGCTTTAGATAATATAGATGCTGTTATAAGCTTGATAAGAGCTTCAAAAACAGGTCAAGAAGCTAAAATAGGTTTAGTAGAAAAATTCAATCTAACTGAAATTCAAGCTCAAGCTATACTAGATATGAGACTTCAAAGACTTACAGGTCTAGAAAGAGATAAGATAGAAGCTGAGTATGAAGATTTAATAAAGAAAATAAATAGATTAAAAGAAATTTTGGCTGATGAAAGATTACTTTTAAATGTAATAAAAGATGAAATGACAATAATAAAAGAAAATTATTCTGATGAAAGAAGAACAGAAATAAGACATGCTGAAGGCGAGATAGATATGAGAGATCTTATAAGTGATGAGGAAATAGCCATAACTCTTACTCACTTTGGATATATAAAAAGACTTCCATCTGATACTTATAAGAGCCAAAAAAGAGGTGGAAGAGGTATCTCAGCACTTACAACTAGAGAAGAAGATTTTGTAAGACATCTGATAACTACAACTACTCATAGTAGATTACTGTTCTTTACAAATAAGGGTAGAGTATTTAAATTAAATGCATATGAAATACCTGAAGGTAAGAGACAAGCAAAAGGTACTGCTATAGTAAACTTACTTCAATTATCAGCAGATGAAAAGATTGCAACTTTAATACCTATAGATGGTAATGATGAAAATGAATATTTATTACTTACAACTAAAAAAGGTATCGTTAAAAAGACTAAACGAGAAGAGTTTAAAAATATAAATAAATCTGGTCTTATTGCTATAGGTTTAAGAGATGATGATGAACTTATTGGAGTAGAGTTAACAGATGGAAAACAGGAAGTACTTTTAGTAACTAAAGAAGGTATGTCTATAAGATTTGATGAAAATGATATAAGATATATGGGTAGAACAGCAATGGGTGTAAAAGGTATAACTTTAAGTAAAAAAGACTTTGTTGTATCTATGAATCTTTGTAGCAAAGGTACAGATGTATTAGTTGTCAGTAGAAATGGTTTTGGTAAAAGAACAAATATAGAAGAATACAGAAGCCAAATAAGAGCAGGAAAAGGAATCAAAACTTATAACATATCTGAAAAAACTGGTACAATTGTTGGTGCAGAGATGGTCAATGAAGATGATGAGATAATGATTATAAATTCTGATGGAGTTCTTATTAGAATAAGAGTTAATGAAATTTCACTATTTGGAAGGGTTACAAGTGGTGTTAAATTAATGAAGACTAATGAAGAAGTGAATGTAGTTTCGATTGCTAAAATAAATATTGAAGAAGAATAGGATAAATATCCTATTCTTTTTGTATAATGTACTTAGATAAAAATTTAAAATTGAAAGGAGTAGTTATTATGTGTAATAAAAGAGGTTGTAAAAAAGGTGGATTTTTATTAATAGGAGCCATTTTAGGTTTTATATTTGGTATGTTTCTTGCACCAAAAAAAGGTTCTGAGTTAAGAAAAGAGACAAAAGATAAGTTTGATAAAGTGAAAGAAAATCCAAAAGAAGTTCTACATGAAACATTTAATGATGTTAAAGAGAGAATAATAACTTTAGTAGATGATGATAATAATGAGGAAGATATAAAAATTTCAGAAGAAGATATAGTAATAAGTAAAAGTTTTGACGACGAGGGAGATGTTAACTAATGAATGCATGGGGGTGGCAGATAGGAGCCGTATTAGTAGGTAGCTCGGCTCTTATAGTAGCAATTTATTTAGCTAAAACTCTAAATAGTTTAAATAAAGTTGTTGAAAAAGCTTATAAGATTGTAGATTACAATGAAAGACACATACAAGATATTGTTGAAAATGCATCATCAATATCAAAGGGAATAGATGATATAGTTTATGTAATTAATAAGATATTGAGTATAGGTAATATATTTAAAATTATTAAGAGGAAATAGGAGGTTTTTACATGTCTATGAATATAGATTCAAATTTAGATTCTCAAAATAAGTTTTGGAATGTTTGTATTGATGGAGAACTTGATGTCTCTACAGCAGATAAATTAAAAGAACATTTACATGGTTTAATAGAAAGAAACATGTTGGATGTAAAGATTAATCTTAAAGATTTAGATTATATAGATTCTACAGGTTTAGGGGCTATGATAGGTGTTTTAAAAAAACTAAAGATAAATGAAAAAGAAATATACATAGTAAATCCTAAGAGTAATGTTAGGAAAATTTTTACTATAACAGGTCTAGATAAAATATTTAAAGTGGAGGGATAAATTTTGGCTTGTGAAACTATAAAGATGGAAATTACTACAAATCCAGATTATGTAGGCATAATAAGATTAACAGCATCTGGGATTGCAAATAAAATGGGGTTTCCAATAGATGATATAGAAGATATAAAGGTAGCAGTATCAGAGGCATGTACAAATGCAATAAAACACAGTAATGATGATGTATTCAATATAGTATTTAATATTTTAGATGATGCAATTAATATAGAGATTCAAGATAGTGGAAAAGGATATGATGTTAGCTCAATAAGTACACCAGATTTAGAGAATCCAAAAGAAAGTGGTCTTGGATTATTTATAATTAAAACTTTAATGGATGATGTAGATATTGAATCAGAATGTAATCAAGGAACAAAAATAAAAATGACTAAGTATTTAGGAGTTGATATTTAATGAAAAATGTAGCTAATGCTACACATTACCTAAATATGGATACAAAAGAGCTATTTAATTTATATAATACAAATAAAAACGTAGATATCAGGAATATTCTTATTGAAAGACATCTATATTTAGCAAGGTTGTTAGCTAAGAAGTATATAAACAAGGGTGTTGACTTTGAAGACATATATCAAGTTGCTTCATTAGCATTAATTTATGCTATTGACAGATATGATGTTGAAAAGGGATTTGAATTCTCCAGTTTTGCAACACCAACTATAGTAGGAGAAATTAAAAAATATTTTAGAGATAAAGTATGGACACTTAGAGTACCAAGAAGAATACAAGAATTAAGCAAAAAAATAAGTGATGCTAAAATTAAACTAGAGCAAGAAAATAAAAAACATCCAAAGGTAAAAGATATCGCTGACTATATAGGGGTTAGTGAAGAAGATGTATTAGAGGCTATGGAAGCCTCTTATGGTTATCAACCTATGTCTTTAGATTCATCAAGTAATGATGATTCAGAAGACAAAGACATAACTCTTATTGATAAAATAGGAAAAGAAGAAGGTAATTTCGGAAGTATAGAATATGAAGATTTTATTAATAAGTTTATTGAAACTTTAAATGAGTTAGAAGTAAAAATATTTAAAGATAGATTTTTCTTCGATAAAACCCAGTCTAGTATAGCTAAAGAATTAGATATATCCCAAATGACTGTTTCTCGCTTAGAAAAAAAGGTCGTAGAAAAGCTAAAAAAAGAATATGAAAAAAATTTCTAAAAAAATATAAAAAAAGTATTGACCTACTGTTTGAATGATGGTATAGTATTACTTGTCCTTGAAAAAAGGAACAAGAAAAAAATACGAACATTGAAAATTAAACAGTAGGTTAATTTATATTAAGAAACAAACCATAAAGCCAGATATTTTGATAACAATAGTATCTGAGCCTGATAAACTTTTATTTGAGAGTTTGAT
>NZ_JAGWCT010000009.1:0-74963 GCF_020657815.1 Clostridioides sp. ZZV15-6597
TTAGGATTTACTGGTTTTAAAGTGGTGTCCTATGCAGATTTCTCTACATACGCAGTATAGTTTATATTTTTATAATTCTTTTATAAAGTTTTATAAACTATTTGTTACTGTTCAATTTCTTTTTTTGATATTTGATTTACACTTTGATTATAAGTGAACGTGTAATCTATAGGATTCTTTTTAATATTTTCGTTAATTCCTGTAACCATATTAGGTACATAGAATACAGCAAATAAGGCTCCTTCAATTAAAAATGCAATAACACACATATTTTTTACTGTTTGCTTGCCCATAAATCTCATCATACTAGTAGATATAATGTTCTTATAGTATTTTTCTGGGTGTTTTCCTCTTTTTGCATGTACCACTACATATGTCATAATCATGTAAATTCCAACAGCAGAGAATATATAAGTGATGCTCCATATAGATGGCAACCTGTAATTAAGTTTATTTATGACTATTGAAGGTACTACATAACCTAGAAGAAGTCCTAATACCATAAAAATGCTCCCAATATACCATACCAACTTTTCACTTCATGAACTGGTTCAGAGATTCTTTGGTCATTTAGTATATCAATTATATTTGTACGATTAATGAATTTTACTGAAAGTAAGAAAATACATAGAGTTACAAATATACAAAATATGAAACCATATATAAATCCTTGAGTTCCAAATTGGTACGCCATTTCTCTTGTATCAATAATTACTAATTGGAATATCTTCCATATACCAAAAGATACAGGTATACTTAATATAAGACCTAAAAGACAACAGACTATTGAAATAAGTAGTATTTCCGAAAATAGAATCTTTTTCAATTTTTTCTTATCTGTTCCTAGAGCCATAAAAATACCAATTTCTCTACTTTTAAATTTTAAAAATAGGGAAGAGGCATAAGTAATAAAAACAGCACATCCTAATATAGCAACTGCAAATATCATTATGGCTTGTTTTCTACTATCTCCACCAGTTGGAAGGATTGTTTGTACTGTAGGGCTAAAATAAATTAAAGCATATGAAGTTACTAAGACTACAGAAAGTATTATACAAAAGAATAATGTTGTATAGTTTTTCCAATTGTAGGCTCGAAGTTTTCCATATAATTTATTAATTGTCATCTTGACCGCCTCCCATTTCTTTTAAAAGTTCCAACAATTCGTCTAGGAATTCACGTCTTGAATTTGATTTTACAACTTCTTTGTAAACCATTCCATCTTTAAGGACAATAACACGGTCACAAAAACTTGCAGCAAAGCTATCATGTGTAACCATGAATATAGTAGCATCTAGTTCTTGTTTGGCTTTTAGGAATGAGTCAATTACTGTACGACAAGATTTGCTATCAAGATTACCAGTTGGTTCATCTGCTAATATCAAATCTGGATTGTTCATAAGAGCTCTTGCTACTGCTGTACGTTGTTTTTCACCACCAGATATTTCGGCAGGGTATTTTTTGAGTATATGTTCAATACCAAATAACTTGCATAGACTAGTAGCACGGTTTTCCATTTGTATAACTTGACCACCTTTGATAATTTGTGGAACACAAATATTTTCAAAGACACTAAGACCATCAAACAGCATAAAATCTTGGAATACAAATCCCAACTGCTGATTTCTAACTTCGGAAAGTTCTTTTTCCTGTAGGTTTCTTATATTATTGTTTCCAAGAGTTATTTCACCTTCATCAATTGGTATAAAGCATGAAATGCAGTTTAAGAGAGTTGTCTTTCCACTTCCAGATGCACCCATGATTGCAACGAATTCACCTTTATTGATTTCAAAAGAAATATTTTTTAATACAGGGTACGTTTTATTACCTGTCTTGTATGATTTACATAAATTGTTTACTTTAAGCATATATATCATCCTCGCTTTCGTTTATCTTGTAAGTCAATGATAGCATTTGAAAGGGGTCTGGGAATATAAGTCTCGTTGTAAGAATTGGGTGTTTTTTTGTAATGTTTGAATTAGAAAAATTGTTGAGAGGGTATTGCTACGATTATTTAGATAAAAGGTATGCTGATATGTAAAGGGTAGACTATTATAATTGTTTAGATAAAATTTATGTTAATGCGGTTGTAATTATTTTAATCAATAGAGTTGCACTTATTTTAATCAATAGAAAAGAGTATTATTGTGATAGGATAAAAACTAGTTGCCTAAAAAGCCTCTATAGGATAACTTGAAGACAACATAAAATAATTATATGTTTTTATCTTATGATATAAAAACACTATTTTTTTACTAAAAAAGCTACCACAATCAATAACGAAAATACAATTGAAAGTATTGAAAAAGTAAAGTGAGAATTTGAGTCATTGTTGCGATTATTAAGTTTTATCCAGAGTCCGCATATAATTGTACATACTAATAAAACTGCTGATATTATCCCTATAAATGTAAAAAACATTAAAATTCCCCCTTTATTTAATGTAAGTATTTGAGTCTATGAGAATATCTTTAAGTTATGTCAGAGTTATGTATCAAAACTAAATAGACATATAGTTAAACAAACATATAATTAAATATACATATAACTAAGTAGACATATAATTAAACTGAAATAGTACCAAACAGACATAATACTAAACACATATAAATACTAAATAGAGATAATACTAAACTGAAATAGTACTACTTTATAGTGTCTACTAAAAATAAATCTAATTGAGAGTCAATTAAAGCACTTCTTTTCTCAGCATCCATAATATCAATACCGCTATACCTTAAAAAAGCGTTAGAGCGAAGAAGAACTAACTGTATAAATGAAGTTATTTGATATGCAATAACCTTGTAATCTTCCTCAGTTTTGTTATTGTCGTGATTTTTATAATGAGCCCTAATCAAAGGCAATATTTCAAATGGATAAATAATGTCTTCCTGCACTAATATGTAAGGTACAGAAATCTCTATAAATTGACTATATAAAATTATAACATCACAAAATGTCATTAACATTTCTTTTAATTCTTGCCTAGGTGCTAAATTTTTTTTATCATGTGTAGCTTTATATTCATCCATATGGCATTTTAAAATTCTTTTTATAGCAGTGTTAATTAGTGCTTCTTTAGATTTAAAATAATAATTAATCATAGCCAAATTGACATTTGCTTTAGCGATGATTTCTCTAGCTGTGATACTTGAAATATCTCTATTTGAAGTTAATAGCTGGACTGTTGTGTTAATTAGTTGCTCTTTTTTTGAATCTATTTTCATATTTTTCCCCTTAAGAATTCCTCATAAAAAAATTAAACGTGTTTAATACACGTTTAGATACTATCACGAAAGCTTTTATATGTCAATGGAGTGTTAGTTTTTAAGTAGGTTAGAAGGTGGCAGTTTTTTTATAATTGTCTTGTTAAATTCATGATAAATAAGGTTATATGATACTAAGTTTAGGATGTGTTCTATCGACTATGTATTAATATATATAATTATTAAAGATTGTATACTAACAAATAGAATTATGTTAAAATTTATATTATAATGAAATAAAAAAATAAATAAGAAAGAAGCCAGGAGTTCTTAAGTTTGGCGACTTACTCCTAGCTTTTTATACAGTCACTCTTGGTAAGAGAGTACTCTAGTTAGAGAACTTTTTATATTGTTATCATCTTTTAATGCTATCATAACAATCATAAAACATTAATAATTTCGATATTTAAAAAATATATAAAATTATTAATGAAGCAATAAGCTTAAACTATATTAAGTATTGATTGTTATTAATAAATCTGTAAGAACTCCTTATCTTTAGTGCCAACATGCTAAAAATAGAGGGGAATTTTTTGTTGTAAATGACAAAGTTTTGTTATCATTTATATGATGTTAGACTCAGCATAATATCAAAAGAATAAAAATGTATGAAAACTATCATAGATACTGATTAAAAATATTCTAGAAGTAATGAAAAGAGAAGAGTGAAAAGAAAAAATGAAAATGGATTAATGAATAGGATAATAGAACAACAAAATGAGATAGAGAATATAAAAAGTTAAAGGAATAAGAATTAAGCAAAAATAGTATAGCCAACTCATTAAGCTTAGAAATAGCAATAGTAAAGAGATACTGTAATTTATAAATATGTGCTCTTAGCTATTTTTTCTATCTAAAGGATCAGGGGAGGTGCTTATGTATAGAATAGTTATTTGTGAAGATGATATTACACAAATGGTTTTTTTAAGAGAGTGTATATTAAAATCCTTAGAGGGAGTTTCTAGTCAAATTGAACTATTAGAGTTTAATTCAGGAGAAGAGTTATTGGAGTCAGCTTTAGAAGGAGTTGATATATATTTTTTAGATATTCAAATGCTTCAACTAACAGGGATGGATGTAGCTAAAATAATTAGAGAAACAAACGATACTTCTGAAATAATATTTATAACTTCAATAGTCGATTATATACAGGAAGGTTATAAGGTAAGGGCTTATAGATATTTATTAAAGCCTATAGATTTTGAGGATTTAAATGAAAATATTTTAAATTGCATATCAGATATTATTAAAAAAAGAGAAAACTTTATGCTGATAGAAAATAAAGGTATAATCAACAAAATTTTAATTAATAGTATTATGTATATAGAGGTCAGGAAAAAGGTTTTGACTATACATACTACAGATGGTATTTATAATACTAATAATAGTATGGATAAAATAGAGTTAGAATTAGAAAAATATAATTTTTTTAGATGTCATAAAAGTTATTTAATCAACATGGAATATATTCAACTTATATGTAAAAATACTGTAGTTATTAATAATGAAGATATTCCAGTCAGTAAATATAGAATATCTGATTTAAAGACAAAATTAACACATGTATTGGGAGATGTATTATGTTAGGGATAGATTTATGGGGGATTATTCTAGCTTTATTTTCTACAATGATAGAATGGATTGTATTAAAATTTATACTAGATGAACTTAGTGAGCTAAGAAAGAGCAAGTTGGCTTTAAATAGTAGTCTACTAACTGTAATTATAATAATTACTACTTTGACTATAATTGAGTTTGATATAAAGGTTAAGTTATTTATATGTATATTTATTACATATGTATTGTATAGAAGGAATTATGTGGTGGACAAATGGAAAAGTGTGCTTATAAGTTTATTATATTGGATGTTATTAATCGGATTTGATAGCATTGGATTAAGTATAGTAGGCACACTTAACTCTATACAAGATATGAGTGATTTATTAGATAATAATTTGTTAAAAGTAGAATTAATGATTATATCTAAATCACTACTAATAGGATTAATACCATTACTTAAAGCTATCAGATTAAAAATAAAAATAAATAAGAAGGATTGTATCTATTTATTTTTTCCACTAATAGCAAATATTATTAGTATAATAGTTGTATTTGGATTTATTTTTAAAGATAAGAGTATCAATCCTACCGAAAGTTTGACAATACTTGTTATATCAATTGTATTTTTACTTTCAAATATTTCGTTAGTAAGTATTATAGGTAGAATAATAAAAGACAATAACTTAAGGATAGAGCATGAAATTACAGAAGAAAAGATGAATATACAATATAAATACTATTTAAATTTACAGGAATATCAGTTGAAAACAAGAAAATTATATCATGATATGAGTAATCATATTATTTGTATTCAGAATATTTATGGTAAAAATGAGCTTGCAGATAAGTATATTAAAGATATAAATAAACAAATAAAGGAATGTAATACTATATTTAATACACAAAGTATGATTCTAGATGTTATTTTAAGTGAGAAGAAATCTATTTGTGATATGAATGACATAGATTTTTTAGTAGATATTAATTTTTTAGAATGCAATTTTATAGAAATGGCGGATGTCTGTAGTATATTTTCAAATATGATAGATAATGCAATAGAAGCTTGTAATAAGATTTACGATACAAATATACAAAAAAAGATTAAATTAAGAGGAACTATTGTAAATAGATTATTTGTAATTAAATGTGAAAATACAAAAATAAATGAGATTATATTAAAAAATAATAAAATTATTACAGATAAAAAAGATTCATTTTTACATGGAATAGGAATAAACAGTATAAAAAGTTCGGTAGAAAAGTATAATGGAAATGTAGAAATATATTCAGAGAAAAATAAGTTTATAATTACTATTTATATACCATTAGTTGGAAAGTGATTCCAGTTGGAGCTTTAAAATGCCTAGTTGGAGAAATAGTATTGAACAATGATATAGAGGATGTTATCTTTTAAGCATAGAAGATTTGGAGGCAGTAAAAATAATCGAATCTTGCGCTAATAAGGTAACATCCTTTTTAATTCTAAATAAGAGCATAGAACAAAAACAATATGACGAAAATATAGAAAAATTGATATGTATCTGATAAGCATAACCTTATTATCTTCAATACTAGGAATTAATTTTAATGTAACATATAGATATTCAATATATGCAAGATTAGTTATTATATGTCTTTTTACAATGTTGATACTTGAAATGATTAAGCAAGAAAGGGGGAGTAAGAAATGAAAAATCTCAAAATATAAGCTTAGTCAAGCTTATATTGAGTAATATAAAAATAGTAATGTAGTAATTGATATTGGCAATAAATATTTATTAAAAAATATTAAAAGAAAACGTTTTATTAGCTTAAGGAGGGCTTAATTATGATAGATTCTGAAGAAATGAGTTTTAATATAGAAGATTTAATTATTTATAGAAAAAATCAACGAGTAATCATTTATAATAAAAAATTTAGAAAGTATATTAGACTATCTGAGGAAATATATAAGTATTTTCTTTTAAGCCAAGAAAATAAAATGAATGCCTATGATTTTGTAAATTGTTTTGATGATGAAAGTGATAGAAAATATATTATTAATCTTATAGATATTATGAATAAAAATAAAATTTTTAAAAGTAACAATTTAGATACTGGTGGATTAAGGAATGAAATAGCAATTTATTTTTGTTTAACAAATAGATGTAATTTATTTTGCAAACATTGTTGTGTTGAATCTTCTTCTAATAAGAAAGATTTACTTAGCACATATGATTTAAAAAATATAATAGATATAATATCAATTTTAAATGTTTCTCATATAGTTGTAACTGGTGGAGAGCCATTAGTAAGAGAAGATTTTTTTGAAATAATTAAATATATAAGACAAAGATTACCTAATACTAAATTAATATTATCTACAAATGGAACTTTAGTAGATGAACATAACATTGATTTTATTATAGATAATTTTGAAAAAATAGATATTAGTATTGATGGAGTAGATGAAAATACTTGTAGTGAAACACGAGGAAGAGGTGTATTTAATAAAGTAATAAACTCTGTGAATCTATTAAAAGAGAATGGATTCAATAATATAAAGTTATCTATGGTATTTGGTCAAAAAAATGCTCACTTAAATCAACAATTTAAAGATTTAAATAAAAAACTTGGGACAGAATTCGTTGAAAGATGTTTTATTCCAACAGGAAGAGGTTTAGAAAATAAAGAAAATTATCTGTTTGAAGATACAGTTCTTCCAATTACGATTCCCTATATTTTAGATAATGAATTAAAAAAATTTAAAGATAAAAAAAATAAAAAAATGGGATGTTGTGCATGTAATGCAGGAAATTCCCAAATATTTATAAATTATGATGGAAATGTATATCCTTGTCCTTCACTGATAAAGGATGAATATAAAATGGGAAATATATTTGACAATGAATTTGTACAAGTTATAAAAGGAAATAAAACAAGGAGCTTAAAATCTTTGATTAAATTAGAAAGTATTTATCCATATAACTTTGAAAAATGTAAAGATTGTGACGTGAATATTTTTTGTTGGCATTGCCCAGCGATATTAGATTCAGTTAAGGATAATGAGCTAGAATTGGATAGATGGTGTAGGATGATGAAACATAATTTAAATACAGCTGTATGGGGAGATGAAAAAGTTAATTGAAATTTACTATATTTGTAACTGAAGACTGCAATTTGAGATGTACATATTGCTATGAAGGAAATGATAAAAAAAAAGAAAATATGAGTTATGAAACTGCTGATAAAACAATAGATTTTATTTGTAACAAGGAATTAGAAAGTGATAGTGATTATACAACAATTGTTTTACATGGGGGAGAGCCATTTATAAATTTTGATTTGATTAAGTATATACATAGAGAGTTAGTAAATAGATTGAATGACAAAGAAATATTATTTGATATAACTACAAATGGAACTATTATAAATGATGAAGTAATAGAGTTTATAGCAAAGAATATAAAAAATATATCAATAAGTATTGATGGAACAAAGAATATACATGATACAAATAGAATATATGCTAATGGAGTAGGTACTTATGAAAAAGTAATAGAAAATGGAAAAAGACTTATAGAGAAAGGTATATACGTTAGAGCAAGAATGACATATAACTCGAATACCGTTAAATATCTTTATGAGAGTGTATATGATATAGCAAAACAAGGATTTAAAAATATAGCTCCAATTTCAGATTTTATGGATAAAAATTGGGATGATTCTCATATTAAAATATTAAATGAACAAATTAGTAAAATTATAGACATTAAAAAAAATTATCCGGATATAGATATCTCCGTTTTAGATAAACAATTTATAAACAAGAAAAAAGGAGACTGTTTTGGAGGTATAAATAGTTATGCAATAGATGTTAGAGGAGATGTATATCCATGTACAGTATGTGTGGGAGAACATGATGTTTTACTAGGAAATATATATGACGGATTGGATGATAAAAAAATTAAGAACCTTATAAAAATTTATATATCTAAGAATGAAGAGTGTGATGGATGTACTAGATTTGATTATTGTATGTCAACTAGATGTAAACTTATAAATAAAAAGGTAACAGGTAAATTCTATACTCCAGTTCCAATTTACTGTGGATTAGAAAGAGTTTATGTGGAAACAACAAAAAAGTTATGTAGTTTATAACCTAGTTTAACTAGTTATAATAAATATAATATAAAAGTAAAGGGGGATATGTATTATGATACATATAAGAAAAATCGAAGAAAAAATAGAACTTCAAGATGTTGAGGTGCAAGCAGATCCATGTAAATGGTATTATGACAAGCATGGAATAATTTCGCAAATAGACTGTATGGAAGATTGTGCAGGAAAAACTCCAAAAGGAACAGTAGCATATTAAAAAAGATTAGTCAATCTATTAAGTGTTGAAAGTACTAGATGTAGTTTTTATGAATGAAATATGCTTTTCTAGAATCTAGTATTTTTAATAATTAAATTTAACTAGCACAACGAGTTAGTTAGTATTTAATGAATAGGACTCTATAATCTACTATTTTAGATTATAGAGTTTTTCTTGTAAATGTGAATAAGGAGAATTCTAATTATGATCAATATTAAACTTGCGGTGTCATATTTAAAAAGACAAAAAGGAAAAACTTTATCATTAATATTTAGTATAGGGATTGCTGTTATGCTAGTTTTTTCATTAAGTGTTATTAAAGAGTCTCAAGGGCAATCAGATATAAATCATGCATACAAAAATTCAGGAGATTATCATGCTTTTTATGAAGATGTAAATAGCGATATAGTAAAAAAACTTAATGGTGAAGAAGATATAAAAGAATTCAATGATGTACTTAAATTTGGGGAAATTGTAAGTAAAGATAATGGGGCATCTATAAATTTGTGTTCTTATAATAAAAATTTTTTAGATTCTACTAGATATAAGTTAGTTAGGGGTAGAGAACCTAGAAATTCTAATGAATTAGCAATAGAACAAAAAGTTTTAGATAAAATGGAACTAGATGTTAAATTAAATCAAACTATTGATTTTCAGATTGTTAATGAGTATGTAAATAAAAATAATGAAAATGCTATTTACAGTAAAGATAAGCAATTTAAAATAGTTGGTATTTTAAGTAAGCCTGATGAATACTATGAAAGTTTAAATGAATATAAGGTAAGAGCTTTTACATATTCAAACAATGGTAAAGGTATTGTTCCATCTGAATTAATAAATCATATGGGTACATTAAAGCTTAATACAAAAGATTTAGACACTCAGAAAGTAGTGAATCTAGGGGTAAAACATAAGTTAACAAATAATCAGTTTTATCCAAACACAGAAGTAAGTATGGCTATGTCTATGAAAAATATTTCAAAAACAACAACTTACTCAATAAAGCAAAGATTATTACCTTTATTATGTGCAACATTAGTAATATACAACATGTTTAACATAATAATATTAGATATGACCAAGCAAATCGGTTTACTTAGAGCTGTTGGAGCCAGCAAGAAAAATATTAGATGTATATTTTTTATTCAGAGTATTGTAGTTTTATCCGTGGGTATAGTAATAGGTTTACTTGGAGGTATAGTTTTTTCTTACTTAGGTCTTATGATTGTATATGATAAAAGTGCAGAATTAACTATAAATACAAATTCTATAATTGAATCTATCATCATGTCGATTATAGCAGTTATATTAGCCTCTGTAGTACCTATATATAAAGCTGGAAATTTATCTATAATTGATGCTATAAAAAAGACAGATAAGTTAAATTATATTCCTAAGTTTTTGTTGTTAAAATCAAATAAAAAAGTTGTTGGAATTATAAATGAGATAGCTTTTAAAAATATATTTAGGAATAAGGTTACATCAATAATAATTATTATTACGATAGCACTATGTGGAATTTTATTTATAGGGAGCTTAACTTCTACAAAATTCATATATGGAAAAGAGTCAGACTCAGCTAATATAACAAGTAAATCATATGGTAATTTTGATATTTATCTGGGATATTCACCAATAAATGCAAATTATACATTTTCTAAGTATGATAACTCTTTATTAGATGAAATAAAAGCTATTGATGATGTAACGGATATTGAACCTAATATTTATTTAGATGGATATCTAAAAAGTGCTGACTTAGAAAAAAGTTATTTGGATGAATTAAAGAGAACTGAAACAAATAATAAAAATGAATCTACAGCTTTAATTAGGGGTTACAATAAAGAGTTGTTAAATAATATAGATAAGTATATAGATAAAGGTGAAAATGTGTATAGTTATACAAAGAGTGATTATAAAAATATTTTATTGGTAAATAATTTTTATTCTAGAATTGAAATGTCAAATAACGCTCAAATTATAAAATCACCTAAAGTAGGAGATTTAATAGATATAAAAATTCCTGTATATAAAGGTGGAGAGTATAAATATATAAATACAAAGGTAAGAATAGCTGGAATAATGAAAAATAGCTATATATCAGAGCAAGATGGAGAATCTCAATCTGGTGGAATTCAAGTGATATTTAATGAAAAGGATTTAAAAGAACTAACAGGGATAAATGATTATAATAAAGCTTTCGTGAAGATAAAAAAAGGAACAGATGAAAAAGTAATAAAAGAAATAAATAATATAATAGAAAAAAATGGGTTTTCAGATATAGAGGGAAGATATGTACGTAATCACTTTGGTGATCACTATAATGATTCTTCATATAAATTAGCAATGATTTGTGTATTTGGAGTTTTGTTAATATCATCTATAAATATTATTTTTATAGTTAGGTCAAATATAATTGTAAGATTGAGTGAGATATGTACATTCAGAGCAGTAGGAATGTCCAAGAAAAATGTAAAAAGAATGTTAATAAAAGAAAACATCATATATGGAATATTAAGTATGCTTGTGGCTGGAATCATATCTAGTTTCAATTATTATAAAATGGTTTCTGAAACTAATAAACTTAATCAACAGATATATGGTATAAGTAATTCTGTTAAATTTGAAATTCCAATATTTGAAATTTTAATATTTGGCTTAATATCTGTTTTCGTTTGTGTTATTGCAGTTTATTTTTCTAATAGAATGATAAATAAACTTAGTATAGTAAGTGGTATAAAAGAAAATGAATAAAATTGCTAATTTAAATATATTGGAAAGGAATAGAAGAAATGAATAACTCAAATAAATATTTCCTAAATTGTATATGTGAAAAAATAATAAATAGTAATCAAGTTATTCTTAGTAATAAAGTAAATGGAAGGTGGATTAAAATTCCAATAGAATGTTATGAAGTTCTAAAGTATTCAGTAGATAATGAATTACAACTTGATAATTTATATGATGTATTCCAAGAAAACGAAGATAAAAAATATTATGAACGAGTTATAAATGAATTGGAATATATAGGGCTTATAGGTGATTCTATTATAGACGAATTTAGACTAGAAAGAATAAATAAAATTTCATTTTCTCCAACAAATAGATGTAATCTAAGTTGTGATTATTGCTGTGTAGATTCTAAAATAGACAATAATGATTATTTAGAGACATCTCAAGTAAAAAAAGTAATAGATAATATAGTTCGATTAAATCCAAGGATATTAACAATTACAGGAGGAGAACCATTAATAAGAGATGATTTCTTAGAGGTATTGGATTATATAAAAGAAAAATTTAAAGGTAAGATAATTCTATCTACAAATGGAACTTTAATTGAAGAGAAACAGATTGATTACATAATTAATGGTCTATATGCAATAGAAATTAGTCTAGATGGTTATGATGAATTAAGTTGTAGTAAAGTAAGGGGTAAAGGTGTATTCAGTAAAGTATTAAAGGTGACTAAACTTATAAAATCAAAAGGATTCGAGAACATAGGTTTATCTATGGTTGTAGGAAAGAATAATGAAAAAGACATAGATAAATTCAATAAATTAAATGAAGATATGGGTACAACATCTATAATAAGAAACTTTATGAACATTGGTAGAGGAAATGAGAACTATAGTAGATATCTTAATGATAAGCTTGATATTGACTATATTTGTAAAGATGATTATGTAGATAAAAATAGTTTACGTTCAAATATGTGTAAAGCAGGTGCTAATCAGATAAGTATAGATTACAAAGGGGATGTATACCCATGTCCAAACTTAGAATATAAGGATTTAAAGATGTTCAATATATTGGAATTTAATGAAAGTATATTAGAGAATATTCTTAATAGGGAATTGGACATATTTAATAAATTTGATAAATTAAAACCAGTAAATATTGAAGAGTGCAAAGATTGTAAAGTAAATTTATTTTGTACTACTTGTCCATCGAAAATATACACTTTGAAAGATGACAAAAAAATGTTTGATTCAAATTGTAAAAAAATGAAAAATATTTTAGAACCTATAATATGGTAAATGTTGGTTTTATGTTTAAAATAGCTTATTTTAGAGGTGATTATTAATTGAATAAAGTAAAAATAGCAGTTTTAGACACAGGGTTAGATATAAATGATGATGATATGAATGGAAATTATGTCTATGATTCAAATTTTCAATTGGAAGATTTGGGGGGGAGGGAAATAAATGATATAAATGGGCATGGAACTTTTGTATCAAAAACTATATTAAATATAAGTAAGAATGTCCAAATTTATCCTATTAATATCTTTAATGATTCTGGAAAAACAAGCTCTTTAAATCTTCTTAATACGTTGAGTAAGTTGACTATGTCAGATATACATATAATAAATATTTCAGCAGCATCTATTAATAGTAGATATGAAAAAGAATTAGAAAAAACTTGTAATATTTTGAATAGTCAAGGTAGATTTATTATTTGTTCAAAACATAATAGATATGAAGAGAAAGAAAGTATTCCTACTATATTTGAAAGTGTTATTGGTGTAGTAGGTAATGAAAATATATATAAAAATAATCAGTACATATATAAACAGAAAAATAAGATTCAGATGTATGCAAACTCAAAAGATAACTTTATTAAATTTAAAGATAAAGTAACTCATTTTGGTAAAAATAGTAAAGCTTGTGCAGTGGCAACTGGTATTATTGCAAATATATTAAAAAAGAATCCTGATATTAAATTTAATGAATTAGAAGAAACACTTGTTCAAAGAAGCCAAAATAAAGAGGATTTAAAAATAGAAAATTTGGACATTCCAAGTTATAAATCTAATTTGATAAGATTAGATATAGCAAAGCAAATAATGAATGTGATAAATAGAGATTTCTCAAAAACGAAGATAAATTTTGATTTTGTAAATGAATATTCTTTATTTAATAACTTTACATGTATTGGAAATTATAATGCATATGATTTTTTAACTATTTTAAATAAAGAGTTTAATATTGATATTGACTATAGAGGAGTATATTTATATCAATTAGAGGATTTAAACAGGGCAGTAGATCTTATTTACGAAAATTTGATTTAAAAAAATATAGATTTTTGAATATAGGAATGGAGATATGTTATGAAAATACTTAGAGTAAAAGATTTAAAAAAAATATATGGAAAAGATGAGAGTGAAGTTAGAGCTCTTGATGGTATAGATTTAGAAATAGATCCTCATAAATTTACAGCTATTGTAGGAGCCAGTGGTTCTGGTAAAAGTACACTACTTCACTGTGTTGCAGGATTAGATAAGCCAACTTTAGGCAATGTGTACTTAGATGATGTAGATTTATATATGTTAAATGATAATAAACTATCTGAAATAAGAAGACAAGAATTCGGCTTCATATTTCAAAGTTACAATTTAATACCAGTTATAAATGTATATGATAATATAGTACTTCCAGTATCACTTGATGGTAAGAAAGAAGATAAAGAGTATGTTATGGGATTAATTAATAAATTAGGGATTGAAAAACAAATAAAGAAATATCCTAATGAACTATCAGGAGGTCAACAACAAAGAGTTGCAATAGCGAGAGCCTTATCCAATAGACCATCAGTTATATTTGCAGATGAACCTACTGGTAACTTAGATAGTAAGACAACAAATGAAGTTATGAATATGCTTGAATGGTGTGTTAAAGAATACAGACAAACACTAGTTATGATAACTCATAATGATAATATTGCAAAGACAGCTGACAGAGTTATAACTATAAAAGATGGTAAAATAGATGAAAAAAACTAATAATAACAATTTATTTAGAATACTAAATATAATAATACATAAAAATAAGACTAAGCTAATAGTATCATTTATAATGGTTTTTATAATTGCGGGTGTGGATATTATAATACCTCAAATAACTAGATGCATAATAGATGATGGGATAGGAAATAAGAATATTTCGCTACTTATAAATTTAGTATTTATATATATTTTTATAAGTATATTATCAGCTACATTTGATGTTATACTATCATATTTATATACTTCAATAAAAAATAAAGTTACTATAAATCTAAAAGTAAAATTACTCAACCATATATCAAAACTTTCTGGGAGATATTATTCAAGTAAGAAAACAGGTAATATATTATCTATTATGGAAAGTGATATATTTATGATAGAAAACTTTGGAGCAGAAATTATATTTGATATTGTAGTCAATGTCTTTAAAGCTTTAATATCATTAGTTTTCTTGGTTAATTTGCAGTTTGATTTATTTTTAGTAGTTTTATTTTTACAGTTGATATTAACATTTTCTCAAAATAAAATGACAAAACTTATATCTAAGAAAATTTCTGATATAAGGAGTGATTCAGGAAGTTTATCAAATTTGATTCAAGAGTATGTATCTAACATTATGGATATTGTGATATTAAATTCAAAGATGAACTTCTTTAATAAATATTTAAAAAGAGAAAGAACTTTAATAAAAAAAGATTTAAATTTAAACTTGATTATTAGTAGTAATATAGCTATATCCCAAGTACTAACAGGATTGATAACAATATTAATATATGGACTTGGTGGATATAAAATAATAAATAATAAGATGACAATGGGAGAATTAATAGCATTTCAACAATATACAGGAATGTTAATTGGGCCATGTATAGCTATTGTAAGGGCGAATACTAGAATAGCACAATCAAAAGTATCTATTGATAGAGTATTTTCAGTAATAGATGAAAAGATAGATATTAAAGTCGATAATAATGGATATAAAATAGATAATATCGAAATTAAAAAGATAGACTTTAAAAATGTATCATTTAGATACAATGAGGATTCAAATACTGTTTTAAATAATATAAATTTAGAGTTTGAAAAAGGAGAAGTAACTGGAATTGTTGGTGGAAGTGGATGTGGTAAATCAACAATAACAAATCTAATATATCGACTTTGGGATATAAATGAAGGTGATATATTAATAGATGATGTTAATATAAAGGATATTAATTTAAAATCATTAAGAAATAATATTGATATAGTAACTCAAAATCAATTTATATTTGATGATACAATAAAAAATAATATAGTACTAAATAATAAAATAAGAGATGAAGAATTAAATAAGATACTAAAAGTTACTTGTTTATATGAGTTTATAGAGAATCTAGATAAGGGATTGGATGAAGTAGTAGGAGAAAAGGGTGTCAAAATATCAGGAGGGCAAAAACAACGTATATCAATTGCTAGAGCATTAGTAAGTAATAAAAAGGTACTTATTTTGGATGAAGCAACTTCAGCACTAGATAATATTTCACAAAAAGAGATATTGAACAACTTAAAAGAGTATATAGAGGATAAGATAGTTATTATAATAGCTCATAGACTTTCAACAATTAAGAGTGCTGATAATATATATGTATTAGATAAAGGCAAGGTAATAGAATCTGGAAATGATAAGGAACTTTTAAGTGAAGATGGTTTGTATAATAGGTTAGTTGAAACTGCAGACTTCGCATAAATATAATGATATTCAGAGAAAAATCATACATTAAAGTTAATCTATAGAGCTAAGTTCATAATAAGTTATATTAAGGATAAACATAATCTTGTATACATATATGCTTACTAAAGTATTTGATGAAATATAAATTATATAACTGGTTTAACTAGAAAAGAGTTTGTATATTAATTTTAGATAAATGTAAACAAATAATTAATATATTTTAGTAAATGTCTGAAAGTTACATAAATAGTTGTTATAAATAAACAAAAACAAAGTAATTAAAACAAAGTAATTAAAACAAAGAAGCTATACATCTAATCGGTATTGGGATGTGTATAGCTTTTTTACATTTGGGAAGGTAGCTTGTGAGCTTAGAGAGACCTTCTTAAATAACATGATAGTGATAAGAAGTTTATATGATAGAGATAATAATTGTTAGATAAAAATAGCTAACAGAATCAATCTGTTAGCTACTTTTATTTGTGTTTTTTTATTACAAATCTATTTAACTTTTATGACTGGTATCTGAATTTCTGTAAGATAGTTTTCAGGATTTTCCTCGTTGTGAACTCCCTTATGACCAATTTGCCTATTTATACCAGACATTTTATAATCACTATTTGTATCCAGCCAGTAAGCAAATGACTCATACCCACCAGCTATATTTTCATATGGACCATATACCATACTACATGCCATCATATCAACTGCTTCTGTCTCACGATATATAAATCCAGATTTGTTTTTGCTTAATTTTTTTACAACCATTCCAACCTCTATATCTACACCACAATCTTTAAGTTCTTCATCATGATAAAGTGCCATATTGTTGTTTGCTTGATGGGATATTTCTATATGTTCTTCTTTAATAAATTCATATAATTTTTCCCACAGTATACCTTCATAGTGATAGTCTGGAATTATTTCTCTAAGCGAGATAATCTTATAACTGGGAATTTCCTTAAAGATAACATTGTAATGAATCTCATCTTTATTGTCATCTATAGCCTCAATCAATTTATCAATATTATTTATTCTTTGTTGCTCTTTTTTGACTTCATCTTGTATTTCAATTTTTTTTCGATTCAATTCTTTAATCACAAGTTCGTCATTCCAGTTATGAATAATATTTGATATCTCTGAAACAGTAAATTTTGAATCTCTTAGTAAAATAATTCTTTGTAAAGTTGAAATTTGGTCAGCAGAGTATAGGCGATAACCTGTGTATTTATCTATCTTTGCTGGTTTTAGAATGCCAAGTTCATCATAATAACGTAACATTCGAATAGAGACTTGTGTTAGTTTTGAAAATTCTCCAATTTTAAACATGAAAATATGTCCTCCTTCTCACTTATAATCAGTATATATATTGTTTTTGTATACTTCAAGTGTTTAGGAAAATGCATTTAATTACCAGTTTAATCTATAATCCCCAGTCTAACTCGAATTCAAATTCGTCTGATTTTATCTGCTCAATTTCAGAGTTGATTTTCTGTTTAAATTTAGTAGAAGAAATTATGTAAATAATTAATATGAGGCAAAATATTATTTTTACATATTGAGTTATTACATATACTTCAATATGATAGTAAGAACATAGTTGAATGGTAAAGAAGTTACACATCATATGTACAAATCCGCCTGTTAAAATACTTCTATGTGTATTAATATATACAAATGTAATAACAAAGCTTAAAAGTATAGTAGATGGTATAAATAAAAGTGCATCAAATAAAGAATATTGCAATAGATTATATGGAATTTGACCAGGTGTAAGATACCATCCCAGATACCAAACTCCACAAATAGTTCCTAAAATAATTGAAGCACCTGTAAATCCAAACCTGACTAATAATTTATCAAGAGAATACCCCCTCCATCCAAATTCTTGGCTAAGTACACTTAGTATAAAGCTTATAAATAGCATAATTGGTATTTTATAAGGTGTATAAATAGCTATGTGCATCCAATCTACATCATTAATTTCTAGATGAAAATACTTTCCTATTAGTAAAGAACAAATGACAATTAAAGCAAAAAAGAGTATTGTTAGTAATGGCCATTTTATTCCTAGTTCTTTGAAGCTAAAGCTCCTGTAAAGAAAATCTTTTCTTGCACTATTTGGATATATTGTGAAAACAAAAAGTAGCCCTATGATGGAAGGGGCTGTATATGCAGAGTAAAAAAGAAGTTTTCCAAGCATGGTATTTGTAACTCCTAGTAATACAGGTGTAAAGCTGAATACCCAAGTCCATAATAGCGTGATTGTAAAGAAAAAAATTAAATTTTTATCTGAATTAAAATGGGGGTTATATAATTGCATCTTATGTTCACTATCCTTTCGTTTTGTTAATAGTGGTTTAATTTATATTTATTTTTTAGGGCTGAAAGTATTATTTAGTATTAGTAATTGTTGATAGCTTATTAGTGTTTATCAATAGTCCGTTAGTAATTATTAATAGTTTATTGGTGTTTATTGATAGTCCGTTAGTAATTATTAATAGTTTATTGGCGTTTATCGATAGTCTATTAGTAATTATAGTTTACTAGTTTTCGTTGATGCGTACTTATATTAGCGTTTGTATTAACTAATTATTTTTAAACTATTTATACTATGTATAATTAGTTTAGATTTAATACCAGATAGATTATTTTATTTTGACTATAAAGTGAATTAATAAGTAGATAATTAGTGATATTAATAAAATATTTTTGATTTTTGTAATTTTTATTAAATATTTAGCTTATCTCTAATATTTTTTATGTAACGGCGATTTATAATAACTTTTTCATTATTTGATAAAGTAGCCTGCATACGATTGTGTGATATTACTTTTATACTTTCTAGGTAATCCATATTTAAAATCATGGATTTAGATATTCTTAAAAAAGATGTATTATGTAGTAGGTTTGATAATTCATATATTTTTAGGTCAATTTCAAATACATCATCTTTATAGTAAGCAAATGTTTTATTGCCAACCGTCTCAAAGTATAAAACATCGCAAATATTAAGCTTATAAATTTCTCCTGCTTTTTTACCATTTATATCTAGTAATGGTGTATTTAGTAATGAAATTATTTTTTCAATATTATTGTCAATGGCAGAGCATTTTATAATTATTTCAATATCATCAAAATTAGTGGATTGTTCGACATGTATTTTCATTAATTATCACCTCATTTTATTACTGTCATTAGAATAGCATTATATTTTATTGAGTCCAACTAGATGAGTGCTAAATTTCAAATTAAGTACAGTTAAATTCAAATTTAAAATAGTGAAATTCAAATTTAAAGTGGTAAAATTCGAAAAAATACTACGACCATTTGGGAATATTATCCAAATATCGTAGTACTTTTCATAGAATATCTCTAATTATTTTACAAATAGACCTATCTTATGACTTGCATATATTGTCAAATTACTTCTCAAATGTCAAAATATTTTTAGATAGTGCATCAATGCTGTTGGATAGTGTGTTCAATTTCCCTTCAATTCTAACCAATAAATACATGGATAGAGCTATAGGAAAACCAACATTAGTTATTAACAATTGTAAACTATCATCCATAAAATTACCTCCTATATTATAACTAAGTCATAAGGAGTAGTATTAGTTTCTACAATTTTAGCTTCAACAGCAGAAGCAAGGTCAAAACCTCCAACTGAAAAAACATTTTTAGATACTATCAAATCCATAACAGATTTTATATTTTCTTCAGTTAAGTCCTCCTTTGGATTTTCTATAGAAAAAGAAACTTGTTTATCCTTTATATTCTTGAAACTCATGACTAATTTTTTCTTAATCTCCATACAGTTACCTCCACGATAATAATTTATTTTTTTAATTGCTTAAAGTATCAATATATTAAGTGTATAATTTGTTAAATCTATATAATATCAAGTGTATTATATATTGAAGATGATATATAAATAGTTGATAAATTTTAATTTAGACTATAATCTTTAGTGTAGACTATATTTGAAAGTTACTATTTAGATAGTGATGTGCTATCTAGTTTTAAAATATCTACAATAGGATTTTCTTGAAGACTTGCGATTGCCTCTGCAACAGCATAAACATCATCGTTTGATGCCTCTGCCTTTACATTTGCGAAAGATTTACTTTTAATAACTGCCTTACCCTTATCATCAAAACCAGCATCCAATTTTAGTTTTATACTAGATAAATTTTTTGTTGAAACAACTGCCATAAAACTACCTCCTAAAAATTTAATTTCAAAGATTTGTCGACTTTCTTTGTTAAATCTATAGTATCATATAAGATAATATCGGAGTTAAACAGTAATTTCTTAAGATTTTTTGTTAAAATTTTATAAAAAACTTTATAAGTATATATTGTTTTAATGATTGAATGAATGATTTAATGTTTATATGTTATATGTTATATGTTATATGTTATATGTGATATGTTATATGTGATATGTTATATGTGATATGTGCAATAGTTTTTTATTGATTTTGTTTAGAATATTTTATATGGGGGATAAAATATCCAATATGTTCTTTTAGAATGAACTATCTAGATGTATCCAGTATCTGTGTCCAGTAGCTAGATTGTAAATATACATCTTTAATTGTTTTAGCTAGTTCATTGTGATATAATATACTCCATATATTTAACAGGAACACGCTATACTAAATTTTGAGAGGAGATTATATTATGAGTGAAATTCTGTTGGAACAGTTTGACTCTGATTTTTGGGGGATTTTGAGGCCAGATTATGTAATAGAAAAACCTGACTGTCATTTTCCTGAAACTATCGTATGTGAATTTTCAAAATCTATGATACAAACAATTGTTGAAAAGTATAATGGCAAAAAAATAGGTCGTTTAATTAGTGTTGCTGGAGATATACCAATTTATGAAGTGTTTTTCAAGAATGTAAGAATTGGGATTTGTCAGGTTATGGTAGGTGCACCAGCATGTGTAACCAACTTTGAAGAATTAGTCGCGTTAGGAGCAAAGAAGATATTTATCTGTGGAGAATGTGGTGTGTTAGACCATTCTATTGATGATGCATTTTTAATCATTCCAACATCAGCTATCCGTGATGAGGGCACAAGTTATCATTATCAACCAGCCTCTGATGAAATTATACTTAACCCACATGGAGTTAAAGTGATTGAATCTGTATTTAAAGGTAAAGGATTATCATACATAAAAGGTAAAATATGGACTACTGATGCTCCATATCGTGAAACACGTAATAAAATGCTTACACGGAAGAAACAGGGATGTATTGCAGTTGATATGGAATGTGCTGCTGTAGCTGCCGCAGCACAATTTAGAAATGTTATATTTTCACAGTTTGTTTATGCTTGTGATAATCTAAACTCAGATGTATGGGAACAACGAGGATTAACTATACGTCCGATTTCACAAAAAGTACATACCTTTGAGCTTGCAATGGAGTGTGCTATTAAGTTGTAAATTTAAAGTGATTTAACTTGTATTTTTTAATTTTAAATTACCAAAGCAGTAAATCGATTAAGGTTTACTGCTTTTTTTGTTGTTAGATTTGAAAGGATTATGATTTGTTAATAAAGTTTTGCAATGACAGTCAGTCATTCACTAAATACAATGAATGAAATTTTCAATTATGAATTCACATGATAAGAATCAGTTTTTGAATATAGGGAGATAGTATTAGGTACTTTTATCAAAGTTATTATATTTTTAAATATGAATATAGAAATAACATGGAATATATAGCTCTATGTTACTTATAGAAAAATATTATTATAGTCAAAGTTCTTTAGAAGTGTTCGTTTTAGTCTAAGGTTTATGTTAAAAAAATTATTAAATTTAATCTGTAAATAAAAAAGTTAAAAGTCCAATATTAACATTTTACTCTTAAACCATTAAAATCTTTATTAAAGCTATTAAAGCTATTAAAGCTATTAAAGCTATTAAAGCTATTAAAGCTATTAAAGCTATTAAAGCTATTAAAGCTATTAAAAATATTTTAAAGGAGAGTGTAGTTTATGAAAGTAAAATTAGAAGATATACCAGTTCAGTTTCATGCAATGGTGGAAATAGTGGGAATTGATAAGTTTATAGAGATTGCTAAATTGTATGGAGGTACAAACACTTATATACCTACATGTAAGGGGATTTTTAGATATGCAAGAAATAGGGAGATAGTGAGACAATTTAATGGAGTTAATTATGGGGAACTAGCTATTAAACACAACATGTGTGTGAGCAATATTAAGCGAATAATAAATGAAAACAATATATAAAATGCTATACAAAATATTTTGTAAAGATTAAGTATGGAGTAGGTAAAAGACATTTTATAAAGTTTTTTTTAGACAAATTTACTAAATTTATTGCCTATTAATTTAAATAGACTGTATATTCTATAAAATATTCTGTTAAATAATGGAGATATATTGAGAATTCAAAAAAATAGTCGAAAATATTTGTTGGATAAAAAATAAACAAAATGGTACAATTGCTTGTATAAAGGGGAAAAAACAATAAATAAGCTATATAAATAAAAAAATATAAATAAATATGACATAATACATTTGCATATTTAAGAATATAAATAGGGATTTTAAGGGATTAATAAGTATATTTAAAATATATTAAAATAAATATATATTTAAATTTAAACTTTATGTTGCTTATATAAAGTAATAATTATTGAGAAGCGATTACTTATTAGTAGAAAAGGGGTTAGTAGAGATGAATAATGGATTTTATAAATTGAATTCAGTAGTATTAGGCTTTGATATAACAAGTGATATTAATAAAATAAGATTTAATCATTATATAATGAGAAAAGAAAATATACAGAGATTGCAAGGTACTTTACCAAGAGGTCAATTTTATATGACAGTAAGAAGAGCTGCTACAGATTTACAACTTTCTATTTCTACTATAAGTAGGCTTGTAAGAGAGTTTTCAGATTTAGGAGTAATAAGGCTTGTATCTAAGGGAGCAAAGGGGAAGATGCATTCTATATATAGTTATATTAGTTCAGAAATTAGTGAAGATTTATTTGATAGTATTAGTGAGAATTTATTTGATAGTGATGAAATTATAGATTTTAACTATGACAGTGTAGAGAATTATGAGTTCAATAATTTAGAGTATGCTTATGGAAATATAGAAAATAAGGATTGTATTGATAAAGATTGTATTTATGGTTGTGGAATGTCAAAATATGATAGTAGTATTGAAGAAAATACAGAATGTAGTAACTGTGATGACTGTAGTATATTAAGTAGTAAGAATAATTCAAGTAGTGAGAATAATTCTGCTAATAAAAAAAGCAATGACTTAGATTATAGTGGAATAAAAAATCATGGTAAAAATACTAGTTCTAATAATGAAAATATCAACAATGAAAATATCAACTCTGAAAAATCTGTTGTTAATTTTATCAATGTAACTAATAAAATTAAAGATTATACTAACAAACCATTTATTGGAGAAGAATTGAAAATAGAAAACTCTAATTTAAAATCGAGGTCTTCAAATGTCAGATTTAATGAAACATATAATGACATAGATAAAATAACTAAAAATGACATAGAAGATAATCAAAGTAAAAATGTTATAAAATCAAGCAATAGCAAAGTGTTTAGTAGCATGAGTAGATATAGTAAAAAGAGTGATTTTGATAATACTCATGATGCACAAAAAGAAGCTAAGTTTGTAACAAATAAAAAAGAATCTTTAAATAAATTTAATAAAAAAAATATACAGCAAAGCATTATAAATATGCTAAATAAAAAAACAGGAAAAAACTTTAAAATCAATTCTCCAACGAGCATCAAACTTATCAATGAAAGACTAAAGGAGGGTTATGTCTTAGAAGATTTCTACAAAGTTATTGAGGTAAAAGTAGCTAAGTGGAAAGATACCATAATGGAAATGTATATAAGACCAGAGACCTTATTTAGCCATAAATTTGAATCCTATGTTAATGAAAACATATCTGTAAAAAATCAAAGTAATGTTTACCAGTGTAAAAAGAGCGACAATCATAACAATAATAATTGTATATATTCTGACTATACCACATATGATGACAGCAAGCGTGAAAGAAAAAAACATGAAAATGTAAGGTATTGGAATCCAGTCTGTGAATTTTAACTAGTCGGAGAATGCATTTATAAGTGGAATTAATTTATATATTTTATAGCTGACAATGCGTTTATAACTAACATGAATTTATATATTTTATAGCTGATAATGCATTTTTAACTGGAAATATATTTATATCTTTTACAATTAAAAGTATATTTCTAACTGACAATATCATTGCAATTTAATATAAAAATAAAAGACTTAATAATATTAAAATATAAAACTTAAGAGGAAAGTGAGATTAATTTATATGGTTAAATCAAAAGCTGTTGAAATAGAGCAGGCTATTTTAGGCACAATTATTTTAGACAATAAATTAAACTACAAATTAGATGACTTAAATGAAAATATGTTTATGAATTCTACATGCCTTGAAATATTTAAAATCATGAAAGAACTTAGAAAAGAAAAGATAATAATTGATGTAGCAACTGTAAAATCAAAGATAGATGAGAAGTCTTTAGCAATTAAAATGAGCAGTTTAACTAGTGTAATCACTTGGGGTCAAACTTTTGGTATTGATGGTTATATAAAAATTTTAAAAGAAAACTTAGCAAGAAGAAGCATAAATCAAAATTGTCAAAGACTATTGGAAGGTATAAATTTTGGAGAAAATATCGATACTTGCATCTATAAATTTGAAAATAATATAAGAAAAATCTTGGACAAAGATACTTATGAAAATGATGATGTACATAGCATAGCAGAAAAAGTCCTTGATTTTTTAGAAAGTAAAAAGGATGTTGGATTTAAGTTTGGGATAAGTTTACTTGATTCGACTATAGGAGGTCTTTTTAAAGGGGAGCTAACAACAATAGCAGCTAAATCAGGGGTTGGAAAGACTGCTTTAGCTCTTCAAATAATGTTAAATTCGGCCAAGCAAGGGAAAAAGACTCTATTTATAAGTAGAGAAATGACAAGTGAGCAAGTGTTTATGAGAAATATATGCAAGATAACAGGGGTAAGTACAAGAAATATGAAATCTAAAGAGATAAATGAAAGTGATTGGAAACTAATTGTAAATGCAATAGGAGATTTACGCGAGAATAACTTAATTTATATAAATGACAAGATAGACACAATCAGTGCAATTAGAAAGAGGATAAGGCAAATAAAGCCCGACTTATTAATTGTGGATTATGTGCAACTTCTTACATCTCAAAAAAGTATGGAAAAAAGAGAAAGAGAAGTGGCCACTTTTTCTAGAGAATTAAAAAGTATGACTCTGGATTTTGATATACCAATAATTCAGTTAAGTCAATTAAATGATGAAATGAAAGATTTTAGACCTTATGGAGATAGACCTATGAGGGATAGTAAAGCCATCTACCACGATAGCAACAATGTGGTTTATATACATCAATTAAAAGGGAGTGATTATGAAGAAGCAGTAAAAGATATAGGAGAAAGTGAGGAATTAGTTAGGGAATCAGAGTACAGGGGAATTAAGATTGTTGATTTAATAGTTGCGAAGTGTAGGGATGGACAGACTAGGCATAAGCATTTTTGTTACTATGGGGATAGGTTACATTTTCAAGAACTAAATTATTAGAGTAATAAGATAGCCATAACAAGCTTATTGAAAGTCTAAAAATAATATAAAATATGAGGTGAAAAGATGTTAGAATTGGAAAAAATTATAGAATTGCTTGAAGAACACAATATAGAAGTGAGTATTCCAAAGGAGTTACATAAGTATAATTTATTGGAGTATCTGAAATTGTGTCAACAAAGTGGGGGAACATATTTTTATATTAAGACAGTGGAGGGTGCTTTAAAAGAGGCTAGAAATGAGCTTATGATTAAATTATTTAATGGAAAAAATTATATGGAATTAGCGAGAATGTTTGACATGAGTGTTATTAATGTCAGGTACATTGTTAGAAGGAAATAGATATGTTGTGGATAAGGTAAGTGTGACTATTAGAGTGGAATTTTTAATCTTGATATCTTATGTGATTAAGTCACAGATAAAAAGTAAATATATTGATATAATTCCTATAGATTAATAATATAGGGAGGTTATTATGTCTGCTAAAAAAAAGAAGTATGCAAATATTTTAGAAAACGAGTGTGTAGCTTGTGGTAGCTGTATAAAAGTCTGCCCAAGAGGGGCTATCTCAGTACCACATGGTATTAGTGCAAAGATTGATAGAGACTTATGTGTTGGATGTGGTATTTGTGAGAAGGTATGTCCAGCATCTGTGATTGAGATTATAACAATATTAAAAGAGGAAGAAGGTAAGTGTCATGAATAATAAAAAACATTGGTATGACTATTTATGGATTTTCTCTTCAATATATTTGATATTGGGATTTGTAAATATTATTTTCGCTTGGATTGGGTTAATTTGTTTCTTTATCCCATTACTTATTTCTATTATTAAAGGAAATAAAGCGTACTGCAATAAATATTGTGGAAGAGGACAGCTGTTTAATTTGCTTGGAAATAAATTAAAGTTGTCAAGAAATAAAGATATTCCTAAATTTATTAGAAGTAAGTGGTTTAGATATGGTTTTTTGACATTTTTTATGGTGATGTTTGCTAATATGCTTTTTTCAACTTATCTAGTGTTTGAGGGTAGTAGAAATTTTAAAGAGGTAGTGACTTTGCTTTGGACTATAAAAATGCCATGGCAATGGGCATATCATGGGACTTTAGTTTCACCTTGGGTGGTACAGTTTGCGTTTGGTTTTTATAGTGTTATGCTTACGTCAACTGTTCTTGGATTGATTACGATGATACTATTTAAGCCTCGTTCATGGTGTGTTTATTGTCCTATGGGTACTATGACTCAGATGATATGTAAGGCGAAGAGCAAGTCTGTATAGAGAGAATTTATGTGAATTTGTGAGGAGTATAGATAGAGTTTGTATAAAATAAACTTGTTTATGCTTCTTTTTTATGTGTAAGAGTTTTAATTAAGTAGAAAAATTAAAAAGAGTAGATATGATAAATTTAGATAGCAATAATAATTAAATAATAAGATAGAATATAAAGCAATGAAAGAGGCTGAAAGAGAAAGAAAAAGAGGGCGAAGGAGATAGGAAAATAACTATAGAATAGGTAAAATATGTAGGAATTATATGTTATAATAGTTTTAGCAAGAAGATGTAATCTACAATTTATAGAGTGGAGTTCATACAAAAGGTTATCCTCCCAACGTATAGAAGGGAGGTGAGTATGTGTGGATAATTTTTTACAAGGTGTACTAGCAAGTTTAGTTGCCAGTTTAATAGTTTACTTAACGGATAAATTGTTTAAAAAAGTAAAAAGCCACTCTGGCAGGAGTGACTTTAGTTTTGAACTAAAGATTAAGTTCAAAAAGAAACACTAATTTACGAACTCCACTCTACTGCAAATAGATTGTAGTTCTTCTTGCTTTTATTATATCACAAATTAGAAAAAATATGTAAAGTACTTGTTTTAATCGCAGGTACTTTTTTATGTAAAAACAAATTTGCCTACAGCCTTTTTGGTATATAGAATTAGTAAGTTTGAAATAATATTCATATAAAAACTTTAGTTGATTTTAAAACCAATATGAAATCAATATATCGAAGGCATTTTAAAGTCAATTATTAATTTTTCATGATTTCTAAAGTATTTTATATCATCCATATCATGAGTAATTATTATAGCACTCTTATTTTCCATCTTTCTTATTACAAAATCCATAACCTTATACTTAGTTTCAATATCAAGACCCTTAAATGGCTCATCCATTATAAGCAAGTCAAAATCATATAATAAAGCTCTTAATATTGCAACCCTTCTTTTCATACCACCACTTAATTCCCTTACTCTTTTATTCATGCAACCCTTTAAGTCCAATAGTTCTAAAGCATCTTCAATTTCTGAATTACCCAGACTTTCACATACCAACTTTATATTCAATAACACACTTAGATTTTCACACAAACTATCATCTTGGAATACTGCACTAATCTTTTTATTACTAATACCTATAATTTTTCCACTATCTGCTTTCTCCAAGCCCATTAATATTCTTATCAAAGTTGTTTTACCAATACCAGATGTTCCTGTTATAAATGAGATAGCATCATCTTTAAATACATTATTAAAATTGTCTAAAACAACCTTATCATTATATTTTTTATTTAGATTCTCAATTACTATATCCATTTAGTTTATCTCCAATCTTTTTAATAAATAGTCTATCAATGATAAAAAGCCCTTTTGAAAGCAAATACTTATTATAATAATAACTATAGTCCATGCAAATAAATCTGGTGTATTTAAGTATACTTTAGCTTTGTATAAGTTTTCTCCTATAGAATTAGCTGGCATTCCTATTATTTCTGCTGCTATTCCAGATTTCCAACATAGCCCTAAAGAAACACTACATGCTGCTCTTAGATATGGTGCTACCTCAGATAAATATATGTACCTTATTTTTTTTATCTTACTGACTTTAAATACTTTTGCCATATCATTTAACTCCCTAGATATACTATTTATTCCATCTAGAATATTTCTATATACCACTGGCAATACCATCAAGAAAGATATAAAAATAGACAGGTTCTTTGAAGATATCCATATTAAAGATAATATTATGAAAGAAGCTACTGGTATAGATTGTATTGTCAGTATTAAGGGTTCAATAAGTATCCTAAAATTTTTTTTATTAGATGCTATTATGGCAGATATTATTCCAATGATAAAAGCTAATATAAATCCTGTTGTTATTTTCATAAAAGAAAAGAGTATTGATTGCCAAAACTCAAACTTCATAGATAATTCGAATAACCTTTTTAAAGAGGAAAAAGGAGATACTAAAAGTATCTCCTGACCAATTATCATACTACTTATTTGCCAAACTATAAGCCAAAAGATTATTGCTAGTATATGAGCTTTACTAATTTTCTTGAGTGTAGTAGAAATCTTCACCTGGCATCTTTCCTCCTATTGACTTTGGATTAGCATCATAAAGTACTTGTAAGTATCCACTTAATTTATCTTTCATTGTATTACCTTCTATAAATGTTATATTACATTTTGGTATTGCTTGCTTTGCTATTTGAGATGGTACTATTTCATTTTCCTCAATAAGTTTTGAAGCTTCTTCTATATTATTGTTTGTAAAATCAACTGATTTCTTATATTCTTCTAAGAAACTTTTAACCTTTTCTGGATATTTATCAATAAACTCTTTTCGTGCAACAACAACTCCTGTTACTAAAGCACTTTCAGTATTTTTATCTTTATTCAAAGTATCCCATTCTTTTGTCAAATCCAAAGCTACTCTTAAGTTGTCACTCTTAGTCAATGCTGTTGTTACAAATGGTTGGGGAAGTAGTGCTATTCCATTTTTATCATTTAATAATGCCGCCAAACATTCTGTATGTTCTGATTTGTACTCTATGTTGACATCTTCAGTCGGGTCAATTCCATTTTCTTTCAATATGTAATTCAAAGCATATTCAGGAGTAGAGCCTTTACCACTAGAATAAATCGTTTTTCCTTTTAAATCATCGACACTGTTTATAGAATTTCCATTCTCAATTATGTATAAGACTCCTAAAGTATTAATGGCTAGTGTTTCTATTTCACCATTGCTATTATTATATAAAACAGATGACAGATTTGCGGGAATAGCAGCAATATCTAGCTCTTTGTTAACAAGCTTGGGTGTAATTTCATCAACAGAATTTGCTATTGAAAATTCATAATCCTTTTCTTTTTTATCGTTTTCATCACCAATCATTTTGACCATTCCCATTCCTGTAGGACCCTTTAGTGCTGTCACCTTTGCAACTACTTTAGCTTCTTTTGTTTGTTTTTCTGGTGGGTTTGATGTACACCCTACCAATGAAATTATTATTAATGCTGCTAGTAATAATATTGATAATTTCTTTTTCATAAAAACTTCCTCCTAGTATTTAATTTTATATTTTATATAGAATCTGTTATTTAAGTTTATATTTCATATAGAATCTGTGTTAACTTTTCTTTATTCAATATTTTTATACACTTTTTACCAAGTTCTAAACAATTTTCATTTTGTAATGACTGCAATTCCCTATATAAAGATGATCGACTTACACTAATTCTTTTACTTAACTCCTCCTTAGAACACTCTAATAGCACAGTGTCATTTTTACTAGCTTTTTCTAGTAAGTATTCAATAACTTTCTTTTTACTAGATTGTATATTTAAAAACTCTACTTTTCTAAGTAAAAATTGTATTTTTCTATTACAATATCTTGAATACTCTAAAGCAACAGCAATATCCAACTTCATCATATCTATAAAGCATTTTTTGGGATAAAAAACTACGTAAACATCACTTTTGCATTTTAGTACAGTATCTAAGGATTCTTCATCAAATATATTAGAAATTCCAAAAACATCTCCTTCCTTTAGAATAGACATGTTAACTTCAGTTCCATCACTTGATATACAATAGATGGATACTTGTCCTGTTTTGACTACACCTACATAATATTCTTTATCAAAAAAATCGCTTATAAATTGACCCTTTTTATAACTCTTTGCTTTTATCTTATCTTCTACAATGTATCTTTCAGAAAATAACTTACTATTTATTAGTACTTCCTTCTCATTCAAAGTCATCACCTTTTCTGATAAATATTCACTTTGATTGAAATAATATCATAGTATTTACCAAAATTCAATAATATTGATAATTATTTTCAATCAAGTTTATTTATTAATTGTCTCATTTGATACAGTTTTTAGTAGTTTTTAATGCTATCATATCTCTTAACAAAATATGAAAGGAGATTTTACATAATCCATGAAAACTATATTAATTTCTGGTTCATCTTCTGTAGGGAAGACTGCTTTAATAAAACATTTAATTCCTTATCTGAAGTCTAATGGGCTTAACCCTTCAATATGTAAGATAGATTGTCTAGCTACTGATGATGATTTAATATATAAAAAATTGAATATACCTTATATTGTTGGACTTAGTAAAGATATATGTCCAGACCATTTTCTTATCTCAAACATAAACGAACTTATACTTTGGGCTAAAAATAAAAGTAGCGATATTTTACTAATAGAAACTGCTGGGCTTTGCAATAGGTGTTCACCTGCAACAAATAAAACACTCCACATATGTGTATGTGATTGTACATCTAGCTTTAAGACCCCTCAAAAACTAGGTCCAATGTTAAGTGAAAGTGATGCCATAGTTCTAAGTAAAATAGACATGGTATCGCAAGCAGAAAGAGAGATAATATCATTTAATATAAAAAAAATAAATCCTAATTCTAATATATTCTTTATAGATGGATTAGTTGGTTTTGGTGTAGAGCTAATTTCAAACTATATAAAAAGTACTAATATTCCAAACAATGACGAACATTTATTAAGACATACAATGCCAAGTGGAGTATGTTCTTATTGTATTGGGGAATGTAGAATTGGTGATGAATTCCAACAAGGCATAGTTTCTAAAATGAATTTTAGAGGTGAATTTTAATGAAAAGTATAACCATATATCCTGGAAAAAACAAACTTGGGAATACAGAGAACTTTGAATCTCTAACTTTTTATAGAGGTCATATTTATTCTATTGTAGGTAATACTGGCTCTGGTAAAAGCAGGTTAATCAAAGATATAGAGCAGTTTGTCAATAAAGATTCTTTGACTAATCGAAAAGTAGTCATTGATAATATGGAAGTTGCTATTGAGGAAAGAAATAAATTTGCTACAAATCTAATTTCTCATCTTAGCCAAAACATGAGGTTTGTTCTTGATTCTACAGTTGAGGAATTTTTAGTTATACATAAAGAATGTAAAAACAATACTTCTGTATCAATAAAAGAAGTATTAGATGTAGCAAACTCCATAACAGCAGAACCTATTTCCCTATCTCAAGACCTTACATCATTGAGTGGGGGACAGACACGTGCCTTGATGATTGCAGATGTTGCTCTCATTTCAAATAATCCTATTGTTTTGATAGATGAAATAGAGAATGCTGGAATAAATAAAAATGTTGCATTAGACATCTTATTGAAAAGTGATAAGCTGATTTTTATAGTTACTCATGACCCTCATACAGCACTTATAGCAGAGAAGCGTATAATAATGAAAAATGGTTCAATCTTCAAAGTAATCAATAAGACTAAAGAAGAAAAAGAAATCTTAGGGAAACTTAAAGATATATATGAATTTCAATTAGAATGTCAATATAAATTAAGAAAAGGAGAGACTCTTTATGAAAAATGTTAGGCTGTATTGGAGCAATATTTGTATACTTCATAAATATGAGAAAAACTATTTAGATAATTTAATTATGTCTTTAAAAGAGAAGGATATTAATTTAGAGGTAACTTATTTTGGTATAGGTTATCCTTACAAACTCAATGAGTATTTAAAAAAACCAGATGCTTTAATTCCTGATATTATAGTTTCTACAGATTTAGAAGTGTATGAAGACAAGAATATCTATTCAAAGTTTTCAAGTAAATTGTACTCGTTATCGAGCTATTTCAATATTAAAAGTGAGATTAAATCATCATCTATATATTTCGATGAAAGATTACTTCCATTTTTGGTTATACCATTAGTATTTTCTTATAATCAGAATTACAAGGGTTTAACAGATTCTATAAAAAACGTAATTGACGCTGATACAAAAACTGTCATTGGTGGTATAAATAACTCTGGTGCGAAATCTGTTGTTAAAGCTATATGGAGTAGATATGGAAAAGAGTACGTGGAGAGATTTTTATCTAATTCAGTTATATTAGATATGCCAATACAATCATTTAATGATGTAAAAAATGGTTCGGATAGATTAGCAATAACTCCTAGTATATATGCAAAGCGTGCTAATAATAACGATTTATTTATGTCATACCCTGATGATGGAGCTATAGCATTACCATCTTATATTGCTGCAAGTAAATCATTAGATGAAAAAACTATGCTGGAGGTATTGGAATCTCTTGTATCTAAGGAATTTTGTAATTCATTTGTGAAGTCTGCATCATTGCTATCTTGTATTTATGATACTATGGATGATAGTCTTATTAAAAACAATCAGTATAAGTTTTTATATCCTTCTAAAGAATGGTTAGGTACAGTTACGACTGAAGAATTTTTTGAGGTTTATAATATGTATATATAATATATTTATTTTTATTTATTGTTTGTATATTATTGTTTGTGGATAATATTATTTTATGTTTATGGATAGATATTTGAATATTACAAGTAAGACGACAAATAAGATTATAAATAATTATAATGTGTTTTTTGTTTTTTTACATAGCAATTATCATATAGATTAGGGGTTCTTAGGAACTCCTTTTCTGTTTTTTGTATAAAAAAGGAGATGATTCAAATTTTTATTTTGAGACATCCCCTTTTATCATGGTAAAATGAGAGTACAAGGTATTAATACAATACATATATAAAATAAAAAATAGATTAAGATTAATAAAAGGAGATTTGATGATATGAAAAACGAGATAGTAGTTATTGCTCCTTCTAAGTTATTTTCAGATACTGTATATGAAGTGCTTGAAGAACTACATATAAAAATTCCATCATACATTGCTACAGGTAAAGAAACTATAGAACTAGCAGATAACCTAATTAACTTAGGCACTAAAGTAATAATTACTCGTGGTCAAAATGTTGATTTATTGCGTAAGCATGTTTCAATTCCTATAGTAGATATTGGATATAAATATGAAGACATATTTTATTCGTACAAAAAAGCACTTAAATATTCCTCAAAAATAGGATTTATAGGTTTAGAATTATCATATAAAACGGCTAAGCGATTCAAAGAAATCTCCAATTTTGACTTAGAAATACCCAAGTTAAATTCTCTTTATGAGTTTGAAGATACAATAAAAGAATTAATTGATAATGGCACTGAAATTTTCATAGGTGGAAAAACAACAAAAGAAATCACCTCTAAATACAATAAGCCCTGTATAGAGACTGAAGTTGAAAAGTCTTCTATTCATGCATCTATTAATGAAGCAATTCATCTATATAACATAGGAATTGAAAAGAGAATAAATAACTCTATTACAGAAGAAATTCTAGAATGTACCCATAGTGGTATAATTGCAATTGATAAAAATCACTCACCACTTTTTATAAATAATCAAGCAAAAAGGCTACTATTTAACCAAGTTGATAAATTTATAAAAGATTATTTAACTTCTGGTGATATTTCGGATTCACTGAAAAATGGGCATTCTCTATGTAACAATATAATTAATTTTAAAGGGTCTTCTCTCACATTTGATTGTTTTCCAATTATAATTGATAGTTTGCATTTTGGATGTGTTGCAACCATACAAGATATCGAAAATATTCAATCAACAGAAAAAGAAATAAGAGAGAGTTTAATTTCAAAATCTCATTGTGCAAAAAGCAATTTTAACGATATATTAGGTTCAAGTGATGCATTAATGCACTCAGTAAATATGGCTAAGAAATTTGCTAAATCTGATTCTACAATAATAATAACTGGCGAATCTGGCACTGGAAAAGAAATATTTGCTCAAAGTATACATAATTATAGCAATAGATTTAATGGACCTTTTGTGGCTATAAACTGTGCAGCTATACCTGAAAATATACTTGAAAGTGAACTATTCGGATATGTAAAGGGAGCTTTTACAGGTGCTAGAAATGAAGGAAAAGCAGGTGTCTTTGAATTGGCACATAATGGGACTATATTTTTAGACGAAATTGGAGAAATTTCTAAAGATGTCCAAGTCAAACTGCTTCGAGTATTGCAGGAGAGGGAAGTTACTAGAATAGGTGATACTAAAGTTGTACCTATTAATGTAAGAGTTATAACAGCTACCAATAAAAACTTAGTGGAGCAGATTGATAATAATAATTTTAGAGAAGATTTATTTTACAGACTTTGTGTGTTGAAGCTAGATTTACCTCCTCTTAGAGAGCGAAAAGAAGATATCGAACAACTGACATATGCTATTATATCTCATTATAACAAACCAGTGTCAATATCTGATTCTGCACTTAAAATTTTAAGTAGATATGACTTTCCTGGTAATATAAGACAATTAAAAAATATAGTAGAAAGACTAGTAGTTATGTGTGATGATAATTTTATAGATGAATACTTAGTTTCTGAAATTTTAACTTCTGAGCCACATTTTCGAAAGGATATAAATTCAACATCCACAATAGATTATTCTCCTACTTTGGCAGATAATAAAATTGTAGATTATGAAAAAAAATTAATTCTTGAAACATTAGAGAAAAATAATGGAGTAAAATCTGTTACTGCAAGTCAGCTAGGTATCAGTACTACTACTCTTTGGCGTAAACTTAAAAAGTATCAACTTTCAAATTAAATATATGATAAATAAAATATTTATTAAATAAAATGTTTGTTGAATAAAATGTTCATTGAATAAAATGTTCATTGAATAAAATAAAAAATGGGGCTGTCTCAAAATAGAGATAAGCTTCTTTTTCATTGTTGAAATGATGAAAATATAATTGATTTCATACAAAAAAGAGTGCCTCATGAACTAAAAAGTTCATTTTGAGACACATCCATTTTTATTTTAATATTTATATGTATAAATATTTTATAGACATAGAGTAGAAGTCATCTATTACTAAACTCTGTAAACATCATCTATAATTTGTACACCTTTTTTTTCTAATGTTTCTTT
The DNA here is from genome assembly GCF_020657815.1 of Clostridioides sp. ZZV15-6597. NCBI lineage: Bacteria > Bacillati > Bacillota > Clostridia > Peptostreptococcales > Peptostreptococcaceae > Clostridioides > Clostridioides sp. ZZV15-6597. The sequence continues at coordinate 36,497 of NZ_JAGWCT010000009.1, forward strand.
TACCCATTCTCTATTTGCAGTTCCTTCAGAAGCTTTTACTACTTTAGCATGGTCTTGTTGAGCATTTGCTTCTGCTTTATCAATAAGGTCTGCTGCATCATTTTTAGGGATTACGATTACACCATCTTGGTCTCCTAATATTATATCTCCTGGATTAACAGCAATTCCTCCTATAGATATAGGTACATTCACTTCTCCAGGACCTTCTTTATATGGACCACCTGGAGTAGTTCCTGTAGCATATATTGGACAACTAGACTTTGATATAACATCAATATCTCTTATTGGACCATCTATTACAATTCCTGCTACCTTTTTGAAATCTGCAAGATATTTGTACATGATTTCTCCCATGATAGCTTGTGTTCTATCTCCATTATTAGATAGTATTATTATATCTCCTTCTTGAGCTATATTAAGAGCTTGATGAAGCATTAAATTATCTCCTGGTCTTGATTTTACTGTTAATGCAACTCCACACATTCTGTTTTTTGGTGAAGACATTAACTTTATTTCTGAACTTAATGCACTTGACCTATACATACAGTCTCCTACATTAGCTGCTGGTAATACACTAAATCTTTTTACAAGTTCTTTATCTGGTAAATCTCTTTTTAAATATACTCTATTTCCTATTGTCATTTTAAGTTCCTCCTAATAAGTGTTTGTTGTTTACTAATCATTGTATATAGTTGCATTGTCCCAATCTATTGATTTTACTGGCCAAGTAGGATTTTTACCTTCAAATACCTCATTAATTCCAATTGCAGAGTGTAAAGAGGCTCTATTAGTAGCTTCTTTAGTTGCTGCTCCTATATGAGGCGATACCACAACATTATCTAAATATAATATAGGGTTTTTAGAATCTACTGGTTCTTGTTGTAATACATCCAAGCCAGCACCTGCTATAATATTATCTCTACATGCTTCATATAAAGCTTGTTCATCTACAACACTTCCTCTTGCTGCATTTATAAAAAATGCTGTTTCCTTCATCATACTAAACTGTTCTTTTCCTATAAAATGTTTAGTGACAGAAGTTGTTGGACAGTGAACAGAAACAAAATCACTTTCTTTATATATTTTGCTTATATCTCTAGTTACTTCTACACCTTGTGGGAAGTCTTTAGATGATTTATATGGGTCATATGCAACCACTTTCATATTGAATCCATCCATACACATCTTAGCAACTCTTGAACCTATGTTTCCACATCCAATAATTCCTACAGTTTTTCCATCAAGCTCACATTTAGGAGTTCTTAGCTTAGCTTTATAATAGTCATCTATAAAACTTTTTCTTACTCTTGTATAATTTCTAGAGCAATATAACATATACATTAGTGTTACCTCTGCAACAGAAGTACTATTTGCTACTGGACAATACAATACTTGAACACCAAATTCTTTTGCTGCATCTAAATCTACAGTATCAAATCCTGCACCATGACGTACTATTACTTTTAAGTTATCAGCAGCTTCAAATACCTCTCTCGTTATTTTAGATAACCTAACTATAATTGCATCAATACCTTTTATATCATTTATTATATCTTTAGTCTCCATGCCTGAACCAGTTATTAGTTCATGTCCTCTACTTTCTAAGTAATCTCTTCCTTCTTGCATTATTTCTTGTGGTAATAATATTTTCCAACCCATTTTTTTCCTCCTAATTAATTTTCATATATGTAATCTGGGGCACAATATACTATAAATCCATTTTTAATTGTCATTTCTGTTTTTAATAATTTATCTGCCTCGAATTTACTACCTTTCCAATCTGTATAAGTTTGTTTAACATCCATAATGTCAAATATTGCTACATCTGCATTTGAACCCTCTGATAAACATCCTATTTGATTTTCCATTTTCATAAGTTTAGCTGGATTTTGTGTTGTCATTTTTACAACATCATATAGACTTATTCCCATACACATGTATCTAGACATAAGATTTGGTAGAGAGAATATAGGTCTTCTAAACATGCTTTCTAACACCAAATCTGTACTACAAATATCAGCTATAAATCCTTGTTCTTTTGCTTTTAGCATGACTTCAAAATCACCATGTTTTCTACCTTCTCCTGTGTCAAATATGATTCCTCTTTCTCTTGCTTTCTTTACACATTCATATAAATTGCCATTTGAGTCGAGGATAGTGTTTTGAACACCTTGATATACATGTTCAAATATGTCTCCTGGTCTTAATATATTTAATACTTCCTCTGTAGGAACTGGTAAATTTGTACAATGTACCTCAACAGGGCATCCTATTTTTTCAGCTATTTTAATAGTTTCTTTTAATGGCTCTATTCCTAGACCTTCTACTAAATTTTCACTTAATCTTATTTTTAGACCTAATATATTGTCTTTATTTTCATTGTATATTCGTTCTATTTTTTCATGATTAAAATACCTTGGGTCAATGCATTCATGATAGCTAGTAGTTACTAATCCTGCTGAACAAACTTGCAAGAAACTTTTTATATTTACTTTACTTCTAGCCACAATTGAAGACTTAAAGAGTTGGTAGTTTGCTACCCCTGCTGAACAATCAATTGCACTAGTAACACCAGTTGGAAGATAGGTGCTATCTGGATATATACCAATTTCAGTTCCATCTGCAAACATATGAGCATGTGCATCAATCAACCCTGGAAAAACAAATTTACCTCTTGCATCTATTGTGTGTTTTGCATTATCGCCATGTTTATATTCAGTTATTTTTCCATTGTATATAGCAATTGTTTTATTCCCATTTACATTATTTTTAGGGTCTACTACATGTCCATTTACAATAAGTAAATCTAGCATAATTATTCATCTCCAATATATAAATTTAATGTGTACTTACCATAATCCAATTATTTTCCAGTAAGGTAAGCCTATTACTAAGAATATTGCTAATGCAACCATTACCATGATAGTACCTACTTTCCAGAAATCTTTTTGAGATACATATCCTGATGCAAAGGCTATAAGACCAGCTCCATTTCCATAATGAGTCAATAAAGCTCCATAACTTGCAAAGAATGCTAGTAATAATGTAACTACCATCGGATTTGCTTTAGTAGATAAAACTATTGCAAATAGTACAGGATAAAAAGATGCTACAAATGCACTATTTGATACAAAGAAGTATCTAACTGCCAAACTCACTAACAATAGTACTATTGTAACTAATAATCCATTTACATCTGATAGATTAAGTACTGTACCTAATTTATCAGCCAGCCAATTGTAAAAACCTGCATCAGCTAACGAACCAGCAATACCATAAAAGGCACCATACCATATAAATACATTCCATGCTCCTTTAGCTCCAATAACATCGTCCCAATCTAAAATACCTGCTATAAGAACTAGTGCTAAGAACACAAATCCTACTACTTGCATATTTAAGTTTACAAAAGGTATTTTTTCACCAAACATCCATCCAAGAATTGCAAGAATAAAGAATACAACTAGTATCTTTTCATGTTTTGTAATAGCACCTAATGAATCTAAATCTTTTCTTATCTGTGGCTTAATATCTGTTAAGTGAGTTAAACCTGGCTTATATATTTTATAGACTATAAGTGGTGCTACTAGTAAGAATAAACCTGCTGGTACAACTGATGCCATAAACCAAGTTCCCCAAGTTAAGTTAACACCTAACATACTTGCTGCCAAAGAAACTGTTATCGCATTAGTTGCCATACCTGTCAAAAATAATGCTGCTGTACCTTGAGAGACTACATATGTTAATACTGTTAAATATGCACCCAATTTTTTAGGCTCATCATCAGGCTTAGAACCTGCACCTTCTGCGATATTTCTAAATATAGGATATATAATAGTTGTTCTAGAGGCATTTGACCCTGTAGCAGGACTAAGTATTAAATCACTTATCATCATTAAGTATCCAAGTCCTAGAGTAGAATCTCCTGCTCTTAGTAAAAGGTTGTATGCCATACGTTTTCCTAGTCCTGTCTTTACAAATGCTGTACAGACAATAGTTACAACAACTAAAAACCAAGTCATTTTATCTGAATATCCATGAAGTAGTATTGACTCATCCATAAACATAAGGGCTACACCTACAATGATTAAGGTAATTATTGGCTCTTTAAATGGTTTAATAACAAGACCTGCTAGTAAACCTAGATATAAAGCAACAATATCCCAAGTTTCTTTCTTTAATCCTTGTGGTGCAGGTAAGCTCCATACAATTATTGGTATAGCTGCAACAAGTAAGAATTTCATCAACTGTTTTTTATTCATTTTCTTCTCCTTATTTAATTTTAGATTTATGTTAAATTATAAAAGCACAAAATATGCCAACTTTTTAGATTAATAATATTTTATTTGTTTTTTTATGTGATTTATTGTAATTTAACTGTTAATCAAATTGATTTAATACAATTTTATGAAAATATTTTTTGTAATTTAATAAAATAATATTATATTTCTTTATATTGCATTTCAAATAGAAATATAAGATTTCAATTTGAAATGTAATGCTTTATATTGAAATGTAGTGTTTGAATTGTTAATGCAACAATGAAAAATATATATTCTCATATTCTTGATGAAATAGATAAAAAAGTTTCAGGTAAAATCGCAGGTAAGTTACACTAATCATAAGAGTAAGCTTTTCAAAAAAATTCAAATTTATTTCATATTAGTAATAGAAGTAAAACTAAGCTATTTTATTAGCAAATAAAAATTCAAACTAAATTTATCCGTATTTATAAAAACAGAAGGTAATTATATGAAAAATAAAATTAAATTAATGAAGAATTGATATAATAAAAAAGAGGTGCTTACATTATGAATAAAAGTAGAAATTTTAAAGAAGAAATTGAAGAAAGAGCTAAAAAGGAAGAAGCTAGAAGAAAAGACTCTGGATTTATAATAATGCTAAAGAAGAATGGTTTTAAATTAGAGGATACATTAACCAAATTTAAATATTCTACATTAACTGAGAATGAAATAAAAGAAGTTTATTAGAATAATAAATAAAAAGTGTTAGATAAATAGTCAATGTTTTTTATTTATTATATTAAATAGGAACATTAGATGTATTTAAATAAAAAAATGAATCTAATAAAATATTAAGCTATAATGTATGATATTCAATTTTTGTATAAAAAGGGAGATGATTTAAATTTTTATTTTGAGTCATCCCCTTATAATGTTAAAGAACGAAGTCTATCTTTATCCAACACTTTTATACCACCACGAGATAGAGATACAAGACCTTCACTAGCAAAATATTTCAACATTCTCGACACAACTTCTCTCGCACTTCCCATATACTTAGCAATTTGTTCATGAGTCATATTTACAGTAGTATTACTTTGCTTAGTTATTTCATCAACTAAAAAAGATGCCAAACGCTTATCAAAACTCATAAAAAGGATTTGTTGCATTGCCCACATAACATCAGAAAAACGTTCAGTGGCTAGTTTATACGAGAACAATTCTGCATGAATATTTTCTGTAGATAATTTTGAGAAAACAGAAGAACTAATTTGTATAATATCACAATCTGTCTCAGCATCTACATAGACATCAAAAGTTATTGTATTTAGAATACATGATGCTGATAATATACATACATCACCACTATCAAGACGGAAAAGTGTTACCTCACGCCCTTCATCTGAAAGTATGTATGTGCGTATTGTTCCAGACTTTATAATCAAAACACCAACACAATCACTATCACCACTATGAATTGAGTTTCCTTTTTCAAAGTGGGATATATTGGCTGAAGAGATTAATAAGCTTTTTTGAGAGTCAGTGAGTTTATCCCAAAAAGATAAACCTTGTGTAAGTATATCAATATCGTTTTGTGAAAGCATATAATGTCTCCCTTCCTAAAATAATTATAATCCCATGATACAAGTGAATAGATAAAATAACAAGTAGTTTGAGAAAAAGGATTATTTAACCACATATTAATAGTATGATTTGTGTGAAAAATATATGTTAATATATATTATTGCCTGTTGGCAAGTAGATTAAGCAATATAAATAGATAAATTAATTTATAAGTGCTAATAGAGTTAATTAAGCCTACAAAATACATGAAATAATTTTATATCTTTTCTGATAGTCGATTTGTATAAGTAATATACATGAAGCTTCTTTGATAGTCGATTTATATAACTGACACATACTTTAAATTCGATTTATTCTTTAGAAGAAATGGAATTTATTTTTAAAATATGAAGCTCTTTATGTAGTTTTATCGCCATAAAACCTGCAACTATGGCAGCTATAAAATCAGCTATTGGTTGTGCATATAAAATACCATTTAATCCCCAAAATATAGGAATAATCAAGATTATAGGAATAAAACATATCCCTTGTCTACACATGCCTAAAAATCCACCTTCCTTTGCTTTTCCTAGTGAAAGGAATAATGTAGAATACACTGTATAAAAACCAAATAACATAAATGAAAATCCATTTGCCCTAAGAGCCTTACTACCATTTTCAATCAATAACACGTCACCACTTGTAAATTGTGAAATTATAGCTGTTGGGAAAAACACCATTACAAGACCAAGTACTACACAAAATATAGTAGTCCATTCTATAGATGTTTTTATTGCTTTGTGTAATCTATCATAGTTCTTTGAACCAAAATTATAACCAGCAATTGGTTGGAATCCTTTTATAAACCCAAATACGATAAGACTACCTAAAGACATTATTCTTGTTACTGCACCCATTCCAGCTATTACAGAATCACCATATTTTGTAGCTTCCATATTAGTTAATGTAATAGCGAGACTAGTCAATAACTGGAATATTAAGGTAGGTACACCAATCTTTAATATTTCTGACATGATTTCATTTGAAAAACAACATTCTTTAATTCTAAAACTAAACATGCTTTTCTTGCTAAAAATGTATCCTATATAAACCAGTGTTGAAACCATCTGAGAGAGAGCAGTTGCAATTGAAGCACCTTTTACACCCATTCCAAAAGTATAAATGAATATTGGGTCTAAAATCATATTAAGCAATGCACCTAATAACATAGCGCACATAGTTGTTTTAGCAGCTCCTTCACTTGTGACAATATTAGTCATAGTGACATTAAACACATTAAAAATAGATGATACGACATAGATACTAGCATAAGACATTGCATAAGGCATAATACTTTTTGTAGCTCCTAATAATTTTAAAACAGGATTGAGAAGAATCATAATGACAATAATAAATAATATACCGACTATTATACTACTGTAAATAGCTGTACTAGCAACTTTGCCTGCTTTTTCCTTATCTCCATGACCTAGGAGTCTGGCAATGTAGGAAGCTGCTCCATTTCCAAATAATAATCCTAATCCCACAATAATTTGACCTAGTGGAAATGCAACAGATATAGCACCCATTTGACTTGTTCCAAGACCACCTACAAAGTATGCATCTACTAAATTGTACAATGCAGTTATCATCATACCTATCATAGTAGGTAATCCCATAGATAACAATGCTTTCGGTATTGGGGCAGACCCTAATAATTCAATTTTTTTGTTGCTTTCTTTCATGCTAAACACTCCCTTTCTATTGACATTAGCTCTAAAATATAATACTATAATTTATAGTAATACAGAAAATGCTACTATAATTTATAGTATTTGTCAATAGAGAGAAAACGAGAGGAGAATTTTTATGGCAACAATAGATTTAATTGTACTTGGGATAGTAAAGCAACAGCCTCAGAGTGCTTATGATATACAGAAAGTGGTGGAATATAGAAATATATCACGTTGGGTTAAAATCAGTACACCATCAATTTATAAGAAGGTAATTCAGTTAGAAGAAAAAGGTTATATTCAAAGTACAGTTGTAAGAGAGGGGAGAATGCCAGAAAAGGCAATTTACTCTTTAACAGAATTAGGTGAAAAGCATTTTTTAGATTTAATGTTTGATACAGCTTCAAAGCCAGTAAATATTTTTCTGGATTTCAATGCTGTAATAGTAAATTTATACAGTCTTACACCAGAAAAGCAAAAACTGTGCTTGAGTAGTATTGAAGAAAACATACAAGTATTAAAGTCGTATATTGAGGAAAATATAAATACAAAATCGAATGTACCAGAAACAGGGAAGGCTATTCTAGACCAGCAATTGGTCTTAACTCAAACGTTAGAAACATGGGTGAATTCCTTAAAGAATATTATAGATGCTGATAGTAAAAGAGGTTAATAATGATTAAAAGTATACCAGCAAAACAAATTTTACAGAAAGTTAAATTTGACAACTCAAGATGGTTTGGGATTGATTATAATATGAATCTCTACCGTGGTTGTCCTCATGGTTGTATTTATTGTGACAGTCGTAGCACAGTATACAACATAGAAAATTTTGACCAAGTGAGATATAAGGAAAATGTGATAGAAACTCTAAAAAAGGAGTTACATTCAAAGCGAAAAAAAGGAGTTGTCGGTATTGGAGCCATGTCTGATACATACAATCCTTTTGAAAAAGACCTTTGCATTACTCAACAAGCATTGAATTTAATTTCAGAAAATCATTTTGGAGTATCTATTGATACAAAAAGTAGTTTGGTAGTTAGAGATATACTAATTTTGAAAGAAATAACAAGAAATAATTCTGCCATTGTCAAAGTGACTATAACCACTGCAAATGACGAATTAGCAAAGAAAATAGAACCTAATGTGAGTCTAAGTTCTGAACGATTTGAAGCAGTAAAACAGCTTAATGATGCTGGAATATTTTGTGGGATATTATTGACACCTTTGATACCATTTTTGACTGACAATGAGAATGAGATAAGAGCAATTGTTGAAAAAGCACATAAGGCTAATGCAAAGTTTATCTATTGTATGTATGGAATGACAATGCGTAATGGTCAAAGAGAGTTTTTTTATAAGCATTTAAAGAATATATCGCAAAAACTAGTATTTCAGTATCAAAAGACATATGGACTAAATTATGTATGTCCTAGCTTGAATGGAAAGAGATGTGAACAAGTACTAAAAAAAGAATGTGGTCGTTATGGTATTTTGACAGAGATGAAAGACATTATAGAAGCCTATAAGAAATCAGATACATATACACAATTAAAGTTTTTTTAACCTATAAGTTGTAATTACTCTTGATTCTTCTAAAAATGTATTCTATTATCAATTTAGTATTAAAAACTAAAAAGGATTAAATACAATAAAACCAGATAGTAAAACTAGATAGTAATAATCATTCAGTGTTCTAATTGTATTATCATTTAGTTATGTTTATCAAAAACATAAAAGAAATATATGCTGAAAAGAGGAGATATATATGATAGAAATAAAAACTATAGATAAAAATAAAAAAGGTCATATTGACCTTTTGTTGTTGGCTGACCCATATGAGGTAATGATTGATAAGTATCTTGATGAAGGCACTATGTATGCTTTGTATGATAATGATGAACTCACTTGTATAGCAGTTGTAAATGAAATTTCTAAAGAAACATGTGAATTAAAAAATATTGCTACATATGAACATTTTCAAAATAGGGGCTACGCATCAAAGGTGATAAATCATATTTTAGATGTTTATAGTGAAAAGTATCCATCAATGATTGTGGGTACAGCTGAAAGTGGAATCCCGTTTTATGAGAAATTTGGATTTGTTTATTCACATAAGGTTAAAAACTTTTTTATAGATAATTATCCAGAGCCAATTTTTGAAGGGGAATCTCAATGTGTGGATATGCTGTATTTAGAACATAAATCAAAAGCCTATTGTTAATCAAATGTTTGTACACTTAATAAAATCATATTTTGATAAATATTACTTCCAAAATAGAAAGGAAAGGATTTAGATTTCCATTGATGCTATAATACAAAAAGAGAAGCAAAAATTATTATAAAATCATGTTTTAGCAACAAATTACATGAGTGCAACTTGAAGTTGACAATGTGCATTTCTTAAAATATAGAATTTAACATAATAGTTTGATAATATTTGGATATCAAATCACAGGAGGTAATAATATATGAATTTTGGTGAAAAATTATTTAAGTTGAGAAAAGAAAAAGGGCTATCACAGGAAGCAATTGCAGAACAAATCGGAACAACAAGACAGGCGGTTAGTAAGTAGGAAAACAATCAAGGATTTCCTGAAACAGAAAAACTTTTACTACTATCTAATATCTTTGAAGTATCAATTGATTTTTTATTAAAAGATGAGAAATCAATAAAAGGAACAAATGAAAAGGGATATTATGTAAGCAAGGAAGTGGCAAGAGGTTATCTTATCAATGAGAAAAGAGAATGTAAATATTTGGGTTTATGTTTTTTGTTTTGGGCATTAGCAGGTATTCCTTATGTAATGCTTCCAACTCATACAAGTTGGCGTATTTTAGGAATAGCAGTGTGTGTTGTTTTAGGTATTGGTGTTGTTATACTTGGGATGTTTACAGAACAAGAAGATTATAAAATCTTGAGAAAAGAGCCATTGTTATTTGATTATGAGTTTTTGAAAGAATTATCAAAGGAATATATTTCAATCAAGAAAAAATACAAGTTAGTTGCTATTCCAAGTACATTTTTGTTTGTAGTTGGTATTCTTATTATTGCGGTAACAGCTAGAGGGTACATTGAATGGACAGAATATCATTCACTTGTATTTTTGGGATTGGCAGTTGGTATTTTTGGTTTCGTACAATCTATTGGGATTATGGATGCATATGAGCTGTTGGTAAAAAACGAACAGTACTGTGACCGATTTATCTTTAAAGTAAAGAGAAAATTAAAGAATAAAATTGATAGGTTCTAAAAGTAAATTTTTAAAGGTAGGAGCTAGTTAGGGCAAGATATTAATTGTGAAATTTACAGAGACAGGATAAAAGGTCGCGATAAAACAGCAAAATGTATGATAAATATGAGTAATTATTATGATACTTTATTTTAGGATTATTTTATAAAAGTTAGAAGAGAGAAAGAAAAAATATTAAAAGGTCAAATTGACTAAAAATATAATATATATAGTATAACTTAAGAATAATATGAATAATAGAGCTTAAATGTAATACACATAATATAATTTAAGAATAATACGCATAGTATAAATTAATTGTAATACACATAATATAACTTAGGAATAATATGCATAATGGAACTTAAACATAATACGCATAATATAATTTAAGAATCGTATGTACAGTATAACTTAAACGTAATACACATAATATAACTTAATCATAGTATGCATAGTATAAATGAATGTTAATATAACTATAGATAACTTAATATAGTTATATTAACATTGCAAGTGAATGAATATCATTCATTGACATAAAGAACTACCCATGATATACTGTGAACAATATAAGAAAGGAGGAGTCTAGATATGACAGATGTAAAAGAAAAATCAAGAAAAACCTTTAATAATCAAGCTAATACCTATGACCAAGATATAAAGGGGCAACATGCAAGAAAGCTTTATCCAGTCTTACTTAAAACACTTTCAGATATTTCATATGATACTATTTTAGATTTAGGGTGTGGAACAGGAGCAGTATTACAAGCTATTTTAAATGAAGATTGTAGGAAAAAGGCTTATGGAATTGATATTTCTGAGAATATGTTAGATATAGCAAAAAATAAACTAAAAGAGAATGCTACCTTAGTTTTAGGAGATTCAGAGTATTTGCCATTTGAAAATGAATTTTTTGATGTTGTATATTGTAATGATTCTTTTCATCATTATCCTAAACCCGATAAGGTATTGTCAGAGGTTTGTAGGGTATTAAAGCCAAAAGGAACCCTGATAATTTGTGACTGTTGGCAACCATTTTTATTTAGACATATAATGAATGTTTTCATAAAGTACAGCAAAGATGGAGATGTAAAAATGTACTCAGAAAAAGAAATATGTAAATTGATAGCTGTAGATTTTAGAAATATTACATGGAATAAAGTGAATCATACTTCATATATTGTAACTGCTAAAAAATATAAACTAATATAAAAGACAAATAAAAATAAAGAAAAAGGCAGAAAAAGAGAAAAATACAAAGCAAAAAAATAAAACTAAAAACATAAAGAGAAAGCGAAATATAAACATAAAAAATATTACATATAATACTCTATCCTGTTGTAAATTTTTAACTCAAAACTTCTTTAAATCTCAAGGATTTTTTTAAATTATCTATTGAATGAAATTCATTCATAAAGGGACGTATATAGATACAAAACTAGATTTTATTACAGGGAAAACTGTGAAGATAGTATTTTCTTGACTTTATTCAGATGTTTAAAAATCTGCTTCAAAGAAATAACAAAGTTGTTTTGTCCAATTTGATTTGAGACTATTAGCTTGCAAACCAATCAGATTTGATAGAAAATAAAGTTATAATTACGTTATGGACGATATTTTTTATTGGCTAAGTGATTGAAATAATAACTAAAAAGGTAATAGTAGCTTATCTAAGGAGGAAAATATTATGGTAGATTCTAATCAAATGACTTTTCAGGAAGTAGCTAATACTCTTAAAGAATTGGGTATTCATGGCATTACAGATGAAGCAATTAAACATCTTGAAGATACTTGGAACATCATGCCATCAGAGGTATTAGATTCAATGAATAAAACAGCCATGCTTTTAACCATTCTTGGCAGGGGTTCTTATGATTACAATACTGGGATATGGACACCTAAATCTTCTCAAGTATACAGTTTTGATGTAGAAGGACATGATATGTATACCATATTCCTGCAAGGAATTTTATCTATTAGTAATAATGAATTTGAAATCACACAAATTGTAGAAGATACAAGCCAAGTAGATTTCAATCAAGGAACTGGCATGCAGACAATAAGTTTTTACTACAATGGTAATCCGTATATGTGTGAAGTAGAAGTTAATCATGACTGGTTTAATGAAAAAATGCTATATTTTATGAATGAAGTTTTTGAAAAAGAAAAAAATATCAAACAGTTATTTTTCATGGGAGATGGTTATCACGAGTGTATTGTTTTTTACTGTACAGAAGAATGGGCTCAGCTTTTTAATAAGAAAACGGGTTGTACATTGTATAATAAAGAATAATATCAATAGTATTTGTCTTACATATTTTTTAAGTATTTATTTATGTTTATTAAGGTCTATCGTTTGTTAGGGTCTATCATAATATTATAAATATTTCAATCTGTACTTAACAAAATATATGTAATCAAAAAACATTAAAACAAAAGTTAAGTATAGTAGAATTTATTTGTGCCAGTTAACTGAAAAAATATAAAAAATTTATTGGAATACATATACTAAATCATGTAAAATATAGGCAAATAGATGATTATGTAAATTGTATGAGATTAACTATGGATGGTCATCCAGAGATTTATTCAAAGAAAACAGTGCTGTATTTTGTAGAGCTTCCTAAGATTAATAGACATGATAACATAGTAGATAGAGTTATATTATGGGGAAAACTTATCAATAATCCTTCTAACTTGGATGTCAGAGTTATAGCTAAGAATGATACTATTGTTAAAAAGGCATTAGATAGGTTAAAGGAATTAGGTAGTAATGAAGAATATTTATTAAATCTGAAAAGAGGTGCTTACATTATGGATAGAAGTAGAAGTTTTAGAGAAGAAGTTTTAAGAGAGGGAATAGAAATAGGGGAAGAGAAAGGAATAGAAATAGGTAAAGAAATAGGAAAAAATGAAACAACTTTACAAATAAACCGTAACTTTGTCATAAAGTTAAAAAACAAAGGACATAGTCTAAAGGAAATTTATGAGCTAGTTGATTTGAGCAAGAGTGAGATTGAAGAAATTCATAATCAAAATTAATAATTAAAAAAATATTGGTTATTTAGCTGTTATTTTCTTGATAATATATAAATGTATATAAGAGGTTGTGAATAGATTTTTATAAAATAAATTTATTTACAAGCCTTCTAATATATAAAACTATACAGGTTAGATTAATATTTATATAAAAATTGGGATGATTTTAATATGAAAAATAAATTTAAATAGAATGAAAAATTATTTTTTAATAATGCTTCCAAAAACACCCAATTGAATATATAATGTAACTATAAAAGCAAGATATTTTTATAGTAGTGGTTAATTCTCTAATGAGGAGGGTGTAAAATGGCTAGTATGATTATGGAAGTTGTAGGAGCATTATTTATAGTAATTGGATTAATTTTGACAGTTATTGAGATAAAAGGAAATTTCCCTTCTTTTTATGGTTTTGGTCAGAATGCTATAGGTAAAAATGCTATAGGAATTATAGCAGCAGGAGTAGCATTAATTTTCTTTAGAAATGGTATAGACAGTATAGATTCTATAGCTACTTATGGTATATTTTTAGCGATAGAACTTGTTGTAATCTCTGCATATTTCTTAATAAGAAAAAAGTTTTGTAGAGAAGATAAAAATTTAAGAGTTAATTAATAAAGTTGTCTACTATAAAATTAGAAAATTCAAAAAATAAAAGATTGCTTTTAATTATTTAAAATTCAAGAAACTATATTCTATACAAAATAGAATGTGGTTTCTTTTTTTAGTCATGTGGCACTATTAAGCACTTTTCGATAGATTCCCAATAACTATCGTAAAGTTTTTTTCAATTCCATAATTTTCCTTTATTTATTTAGATGCTCATAGACCTTCTGCTATTCTAATTCCAAAATCATTATTTTTTACAAAACTTTCAAAATCTATTTTGAGATAACCCCTTTTTTATTTGCACAAATAGAGATAAAACCCAAAGAATATATAAAAAAATTCATTATAACAAAAAATTAAACAAAAATAGTGTTGACCTTTGTGTTGCACAAAGATATAGAATTCTAATCAAAGGGAAATGGTTTTTAATAGAAAAAGTTTTAATCAAAAACAAATCATACAAAGGAGAAATTATTATGAAAAATGAAAGTATAAGAGAAAATATGTCAGTATTTGGAGAGGTAATACAACCGTATGAAATTCAAGATTTCCTTAGGTTAATTAATTTAACAAAAACAGCATTTAGCCAAGAACTTAGCAAAATAGAAATAATGCCAGGCGGGCTTACAAATAAAAACTTTAAGCTTGAGATTGAAGATGGCACTCAAATAGCAATGCGTGTGGCAGGAGTAGGGACAGCAGGATATATAAATCGTCCAGCAGAAAAGCACAATGCTTCTTTAATGTCATGTCTTGGAATAGCTCCAGAAATATATTACTATGACCCAAAAACAGGTTCACAACTTTGTGAATTTATAAAATCAGATACAATGCATGCAGAGGATTTTATAAATAATTCAGATGTAGTTATGAAATCAGCAGAAATTATGAGAAAATACCACGATAGTGGAATGGAGTTTAAAAGTGTATTTAATCCAATAGCTAAGATGAAAGAGTACTTACAAATACTTAAAGAAAATGGATTTGATAAGAGATATGATGGATGGGATAGTATAACAGAAAAAGTAGATATAATAGAAATTGCTTATCAAAATAACCCACAAAAATTAGTTCCTTGTCACAATGATACACTAGCAGAAAACTTTATGTATGATGGAAAAGTTATGCGTGTAATAGACTGGGAATACGGTGGAACAAATGATAGATTTTACGATATGGCATGTGTGTGCGTAGAAAATCCTCTTCCAAAAGATAAAGAAGAGCTTTATGTAAGAACATACTTTGGTGGAGAACCAACAGAAGAGCAAAGAGCAAGATTACTTACAAGTAAGTTTTTAGTTAATGCACATTGGTCTTTATGGTCATTAGTTCAAATAACATATGGTAAAGACCATGACTTCTATTGGGAATATGGAAGAACTCGTGCAGCTGATTGTATAGAATTTATGAAGGATGAAAACTTTGACCATTACTTAGATATAATAAATGACCCTAACTTTACAGAATCTGTAGAGGCACTATAAGAAGTATTTATTAGCATAAGAAATATAATAAAAATTAAGTAATAAAGAGCTGATTAATGTTTTTAGTACATAGGGGGTATACTGTATGGAATTATTAGGAGACTCAGTACTGTATATCATCATGGCTTGTTGTGTAGCTGGAGGATTAGCAAAGATTTTCAAAGAAGAATCAGAGCTAGCTAAATCTTTTGATGAAGGCTTACATACTATGGCAACGATGTTTATACCAATAGTAGGTCTTATGGTATCTGTTCCGTATCTAAAAGTCGGGGTAGAGAAAATATTTGGAAAGTTGTTTAGTATGTTTGGCGCAGACCCAGTGGTAGCAGCAGCTATGATTATGCCACCAGATTGCGGTTCATATGCTTTAGCTATAGAGATTGGGAAAACGAGTGAAATATTAGTGATAGTATTAGCGGTTGGATTTATGTGTGCATCTACAGTGGCATTTAATATTCCAATAGGACTTTCAATTTTAGATAAAAAAGATTACAAGTACTTAGCTTTAGGAGCTATGTCTGGATTTTTATCAGTACCTTTTGGAGTATTCACGTCATATATGGTTGCATTACTTACAAATCCTACGATACGTACGACACTTTCTACAGTAGGAAGTTCTAACTATACATTAAATTTAAGTATGCTAATGATTTTCCAAAATCTAATTCCTATTGTTGTGGTGTGTGTGTTGCTTGCATTAGGGTTAAAGTTGTTCCCTAATGGAATGATAAAAGGATTCATGTATTTTGGAAAAGGTCTTACAAGCATATTAATAATAGTCGTAGTATCATCTATTGTTGAACACTATACAGGTATTTTCACTAAAGTATTTGGGAGTTGGGGATTTGACCCAATGTTTGCAGATGAGAAAGAAATGTTTAGGTCTATTGAGCTTCTAGGGAGTATTGCAATGATGCTTTGTGGAGCATTTCCAATGGTTTATCTTATACGTAAGTATTTTAAAAAGCCACTGGAAAAACTTGGTTCAATAGCTGGACTAGATAGCGCAGGTAGTGCTGGATTAGTTGCATGTATGGCAAATGGTATCGCAATTTTTGGACTAGTTAAAGATATGAAACCGACAAGTAAAGTAATATCTATGTCGTTTTTAGTTTGTGCAGGATATTCTTTAGGAGATTTTATAGCTTTCAATGTCAATTTCCAACCAAACTTGGTTATTGCAATACTTGTTGGTCAAATCGTAGGTGGAATAATAGGTATAATATTTGCAAAGTTAATTGCAGTTCCATACGTTCTTAAGATGGAAAAAGAAGATGGTGTATCTGAAGCTTAGAATAAATGTGATAAAAAATTAACAAAAAATAATAAAAATTGGGGAGAGTATTTATGATTAAATATAAAACAATAAATTCTTTAAAATCACCTAGATTTGCAGGAATTAAAACATTCATGAGATTACAAAATGTAGTTACAACAGACGATGTAGATTTTGCTGTTCTTGGTATACCATTTGATTCATGTGCTACATTTAGAGTTGGTGCTAGATTTGGTCCATCATCAATAAGAGAAATGTCAGTTCTAGGTTGTAAACCATATAATCCAGTTCTTGATGTTGGTATATTTGACTATTGTTCTGGGGTAGACTATGGTGATTTAGGCTCTGTGCCAGGATATGTAGAAGATACATTTGATGTAATTACAGAGGGGATGTTACCTATCTTTGAAAATGGTGTAATTCCAATAGCTATGGGAGGAGACCATAGTGTAACATTACCAGAATTAAGAGCTTGTCATAAGGTTCATGGACCAGTTGCTTTAATACACTTTGACTCTCATTATGATACAATAGCAGAATATTTTGGAAAGCCTTATAGTCATGGAACACCTTTCTACCATGCTGCTAAAGAAAACCTTATTGATACATCTAAATCAATTCAAGTTGGAATAAGAGAAGGTTATTATGGTGAAGAAGATAAGTACCATTCAACTGATTTAGGATATGAAGTTTTAAAAGCTGTTGAATGTCATAAGATGACTACAGAAGAAATAATAGAAAGAGTTAAACAACGTGTTGGTGATTCAAAAGCATTCCTTACATTTGATATAGATTTTGTTGACCCAGCATATGCACCAGGGACAGGAACTCCTGTTATAGGTGGATTCTCATCTGCCCAAACATTAGAAATAATAAGAGGATTAAAGGATTTAAATATAGTAGGCTATGACCTTGTTGAAGTTGCGCCACAATATGATGCTGGAAATGTTACTTCACTTACAGCTGCGGGTATAATGTATGAATTTATATCTCATATAGCTTATAAGAAAAAGCATAACATAAAGTATTAATATACAAGATTCTTGACTTTACTAAAATCCAATATTTACTAAAATAATGTCATAACGAAATATTGAAAGCTTAATAAAAGCTCCATAGGTTGTTCTGTGGGGCTTTTGCTTAACAATTGTTTAATTTTAAATAAGTTTTTATAAAAGAGGAGATTAGATTGAATAATTTTGAAATAAAAACCAAAGTAAAATTTGGAGTAGGTTCTTTAGAATACTTACAAGAGATAAAAGGTAAAAAAGTATTGGTTATAACAGACCCTTTTATGGTTAAATCAAAAACTATAGATAAAATCTTGGTAAATTTAAAACACAGTACATATGAAGTATTTAGTGATATAGTACCAGACCCACCTATAGATACAGTAGTACAAGGCATCGAAGTATTAAAAAATATAAAGCCAGATACAGTAATAGCTTTAGGTGGAGGTTCTGCAATAGATGCAGCTAAAGCTATAAAGGACTTTTCAAAGCAAATTTTAAGAACTAATGAAATCGAATTTATTGCTATACCAACAACAAGTGGAACTGGCTCAGAAGTAACATCATTTTCTGTAATAACAGATAAGCAAAAAGGTGCAAAGTATCCTCTAGTGTCAGATGAATTAATTCCAGATATAGCGATACTAGACCCAGAGTTGGTTAAAACAGTACCAGATTTTATAACAGCAGATACTGGAATGGATGTTTTGACACATGCATTAGAAGCATATGTATCAGTAAATGCTAATGATTTTTCTGATGCACTTGCTGAAAAGGCAATAAAACTAGTATTTGAATATTTATTGAAAGCATATAAGGATGGAAATGATTTAGAGGCTAGAGAAAAAATGCATAATGCATCTTGTCTAGCTGGAATGGCATTTAATCAAGCATCATTAGGAATAAATCACTCCATAGCACATGTTCTAGGTGGAAAGTTTCATATACCACATGGAAGAGCAAATGCAATATTATTGCCACATGTAATAGAATACAATGCTAATATCACAGGATATTCAAATACAGACTACTCATTATCAGCAAAAAAATATGCACAAATATCAAAGTTAATAGGTCTTAGTACTTCAAATACAAGAAGTGGTGTGAAGAGTTTAGTTAATGAAATAAAAAAGCTACAAAAAGAATTAAACATGCCAATTAAATTGAGAGAATGCAATGTAAGTTTGGAAGAATTAAGTAATTTACAGAGTGAAATAGCAGTTTTGGCTATTCAAGATGGATGCACTAATGCAAATCCTAAAGTTCCCATAGAAGAAGACATAATAGAAATACTAAATAAAATCAAGTAAAAATGTAATAAAAATTAGGGGGCAAAATTGAGCGAAGAAACTAAACAAAGAATTATACAAGAATATGTTCCAGGAAAGCAAGTAACACTTGCTCATATAATAGCTAATCCAAATGAGGATATATACAAAAAGTTAGGATTAATACTAGATAGAAAAGATGCAATCGGTATTCTTACAATAACGCCGAGTGAAGCTTCAATAATAGCAGCAGATGTGGCAACAAAATCATCAGATATATCGCTTGGATTTATAGATAGATTTAGTGGGTCTTTAGTAATATCTGGAGATGTAAGTTCTGTAGAATCTGCATTAAATGAAGTATTAGAAGTGTTAGGTGAGATGTTGAATTTTTCATCAACTAAGATAACGAGGACATAAAATGAAAAATATAATTTTTATGGGAAAAACAAGTAGTGGAAAGACTACTCTTTGCCAAAAACTAGATGAACTAGAGATTCGATATAAGAAAACACAGTCAATAGAAATTTATAAAAATGCAATAGATACCCCAGGTGAATATATGGAAAATAGAGCATTGTATAACGCTTTAATAACTACAGCTGTAGATGCTAAAGTAGTGGCTATAGTTTATGATGCAACTCAAGAAGAAAATTATATGGCACCAGGCTTTGCAAGTATATTTTGTAAAGAAACTATAGGCATTATGACTAAGATAAATAAATTAGATAAAAATCAAATAGATTTAGGAATAGAAAGATTAACTTTAGCAGGAGTCAATAAAATATTTAAAGTAGACACAATAGATGATGTAGGTATAGATGAGTTATTTGAATATTTAAATGAGATAAGGTCATTGGAAGAAAAATATTGATAGTCTATAGAACAATCTAACTTCTTTGTTTAAGAAATGCTTTTAAATTATGAGGTGAGAAAATGAGAGAAGAGTTATTAAGTGTTGGGATAGATATTGGGACAAGTACTACTCAACTAATATTTTCTAAATTGATAGTTGAAAACACTGCATCTAGTTTTTCAGTACCTAGGATAAGTATAATAGACAAAGAAATTGTATATAAAAGTGAAATATACTTTACACCTCTTATCTCCAACAATGAGATAAATGGAAATGAAATAAAAAACATAGTTGATAGTGAATATAAAAAAGCAAATATATCTAAAGAAGACATACATACAGGTGCAGTTATTATAACTGGTGAAACAGCTAGAAAAGAAAATGCAAATTATGTACTTCATAATTTAAGTGGATTTGCAGGAGACTTTGTGGTGGCAACAGCAGGACCAGATTTAGAAAGTATCATATCTGGTAAAGGAGCAGGGGCTCATATTTATTCTAAAAATCATTCAACTAGTGTTGTAAATCTAGATATAGGTGGCGGAACTAGTAATTTAGCTTTATTTAAAAGAGGTGAAGTCTTAGATACTGGTTGTCTAGATATAGGTGGGAGACTTATAAAAATAGACAAGCATAGCAAAAAAATAACTTATATATCACCTAAGATAGAAAAAATCATAAAAGATTATAATCTAGGACTTCAAATAGGAACTATAGCAACTATAGAAAATACAAAGCCAATAATAGATATAATGGTTGATTTAATACTACAAAGTATAGGAATAAAAAAGAAAACAAGTCTATTTGAGTTTATAGTAACCAATAAATCTATAAATTTAAGTGAAAAGATAGAGAACATATCTTTTTCTGGTGGGGTCGCTGATTACATCTACTATGATAAAAACATAGATGAATATTTTAAATATGGAGACTTAGGTATTTTATTAGGGCAAGCAATAAAAAATTGTGAGGAACTAAAAAAAATAAATGTAATAACTCCATTAGAGACTATTAGAGCTACAGTAGTAGGTGCTGGTTCTCATACGACTGAAGTAAGTGGAAGTACTATAACTTATACAAGTGAGGATTTTCCACTTAAAAATCTACCTGTTTTAAAACTATCAAGAGAAGAAGAAACTAGCGATGAAAAGGCATTAAGTGAAAGTATAAAAAATAAGTTAAATTGGTTTAAGTTAGAAAATGACTTACAAAAAATTGTTATAGCTATAGAAGGAAGCAAAAATCCAAGTTTTTTAGAAATACAAGAGTATGCACGTGGATTAGTAAGTGGTATGAAAGAAATTATAGAAAATGACTTGCCATTTGTAGTAATTATAGAAAATGACATGGCAAAAGTACTAGGACAATCTATTTGTGCAGTTTTAGATTACAAAAAAGATATTATTTGCATAGATAGTATTAAGGTTGAAAATGGAGACTACATAGATATTGGAAAGCCAATAGCTGAAGGTAAAGTGTTACCTGTAGTAATAAAGACATTAGTTTTTAATTAAAAAAGGGGGTAAGGAGATGATTTTAAAGACAAAATTATTTGGGCGTACTTATCAGTTCAAAGGGCTATATGACGTAATGGCAAAAGCAAATGAAGAAAAGTCTGGTGATAAGCTAGCTGGTCTTGCAGCTCAAAGTGCCGAAGAGAGAGTTGCAGCAAAAGTAGTTTTATCTCATATAAAATTAGAGGATATAAGAAACAATCCCGCAGTTCCTTATAATGAAGATGAGGTCACAAGAATAATTCAAGATGGTGTAAATGAAAAAGTTTATAGTGAAATAAAGGACTGGACTGTTTCAGAACTTAGAGAGTGGCTATTAGATAGTGAAACAAGTAGTTTAGATATAAAAAGAATATCAAGAGGATTAACTTCAGAAATGACAGCAGCAGTTGCAAAGCTAATGTCAAATATGGACTTAGTTTATGCAGCCAAAAAAATTAAAGTTACAGCTCATTGTAATACAACAATAGGCGAAGAAGGTACTCTATCAGCTAGACTTCAACCAAATCATCCAACAGATGACCCAGATGGGATACTTGCATCACTTCTAGAAGGATTAACTTTTGGAATAGGTGATGCCGTACTTGGATTAAACCCAGTTGATGATTCAGTTGAAAGTGTAACTAAAGTACTAAAGAGATTTGAGGAAGTAAAACAAAAATATAAAATACCTACTCAAACTTGTGTGTTAGCTCATGTTACGACACAAATGGAAGCTATAAGAAATGGAGCTCCAACAGATTTAATATTCCAATCGATAGCTGGTTCTGAGAAAGGAAACGAAGCTTTTGGATTCAATTCAGCAACGATTGAAGAAGCAAGAAATTTAGCTTTAAAGCATGGGACAGCCACAGGACCTAATGTAATGTATTTTGAAACAGGGCAAGGTTCGGAGCTTTCTTCAGAAGCACATCATGGAATAGACCAAGTTACTATGGAAGCTAGATGTTATGGATTTGCTAAAAAGTTTGAGCCATTTTTAGTAAACACAGTAGTTGGATTTATAGGACCAGAATATCTATATGATGCAAAGGAAGTAATGAGGGCAGGACTAGAAGACCACTTTATGGGTAAATTACATGGATTGCCAATGGGTGTTGATGTTTGCTATACAAACCATATGAAAGCAGACCAAAACGATATGGAAAATTTAGCGATATTATTAACTACAGCTGGATGTACATATTTTATGGGAATACCTCATGGAGATGATGTAATGCTTAACTACCAAACTACAGGATACCACGAGACAGCATCACTTAGAGAAATGTTTGGACTTACAGGAATAAAAGAGTTTGATGCTTGGATGGAACAAATGGGCTTCTCTAAAGATGGTAAATTAACAGAAAAAGCTGGAGATGCATCAATATTATTAGGGTAGGAGGTCTTAAGTATGAATGAAAAAGATTTAAAAGCATTAGTAGAGCAGTTAGTAAATCAAATGGCTGGTCAAATCGATTCTAGTGTCATAAATGAAGTTGTTGAAAATACAGTAGACAAAGTAAATAAAAGTACAGTAGATGATGATGCTTGCATAGAAGATATAACGGAAATAGATTTAAAAAAGCAATTATTAGTAAAAAATCCTAAGGATGCAGAAGCCTATTTAGATATGAAATCTAAAACTCCTGCAAGAATAGGTATAGGTAGATGTGGAGCTAGATATAAAACAGAAACAGTTTTAAGATTTAGAGCAGACCATGCTGCTGCACAAGATGCCGTTTTCTCTTACGTAGATGAAGATTTTGTGGAAAATAGCAACTTAATAAAAATAGAAACTTTATGTAAGGATAAAGATGAATTTTTAACTAGACCAGACCTTGGAAGAAAATTTTCAAGTGAAACTATAGATTTTATAAAAACGCAAATAGGTACAAATCAAAAGGTATTAATAATGGCAGGTGATGGACTAAGTTCAGCTGCTATAGAAGCTAACTCAAATGATTGTATTATGGCTATAAAGCAAGGTTTAAAGATGTATGGAATTGAAGTGGGAGATATTGTATTTGTTAAACATTGTAGAGTTGGGGCTATGGACCATTTAGGTGAAGAGTTAGGTTGTGAAGTGGTATGTGTGTTAATTGGAGAAAGACCAGGTCTTGTTACAGCAGAATCTATGTCAGCGTATCTTACATACAAGCCTAAAGTTGGTATAGCAGAAGCTAAGAGAACAGTGGTATCAAACATCCATAAAGGTGGAACTACTGCTGTTGAAGCAGGTGCACATATAGCTGAACTTATAAAAACAATTTTAGATAAGAAAGCTTCTGGAATTGATTTAAAATAATAACTTAAAGGAGTACAAGTTATGAAAAATGATATAATTCGTCCTAAAATATTGGGAATTAAAATGATTTCAAACATAAGTCCAGAAATGGCACAAAAGCTAGAATTAAATTCAGACCATAAAAGTTTAGGGTTTATAACTGCTGATTGTGATGATGTGACATATACTGCCCTTGATGAAGCAACAAAAGCTTCAGAAGTTGATGTTGTATATGCAAAGTCAATGTATGCAGGAGCTACAAATGCTTCAACAAAACTTGCTGGGGAAGTATTAGGTATAATAGCAGGACCAAGCCCAGCTGAAGTAAGAAGTGGATTAAATGCAGTAGTTGATTTTCTAGAATATGGATCAACTTTTATAAGTGCAAATGATGATGATTCAATAGTATATTATGCTCACTGTGTATCTAGAACAGGAACATATCTTTCTAAAGTGGCAGGAATCAAAGAAGGAGAAGCCATAGCTTATTTAGTAGCACCACCTTTAGAAGCTGTGTATGCACTAGATGCAGCATTAAAAGCAGCAGATGTAAGTCTATGTGAATTATTTGCACCTCCAACTGAAACAAACTTTGGTGGAGCATTGCTTACAGGGTCTCAATCAGCTTGTAAAGCAGCTTGTGATGCTTTTGCTGAAGCTGTTAAATCTGTAGCTGATGACCCAACAAGGTTTTAAAGATAAATGAATGCTGTAGGTTTAATAGAAGTAATAGGATATGTTGCTGCAATAGAGGCATGTGATGCATGTGTAAAGTCTGCTAGTGTAAATATACTTAGCATTGACAAAGTAGGAGCGGGAATAGTTACATTAACAATAGTTGGAGATGTAGGAGCAGTTAAATCAGCTATAGAAGCTGGAGAAGTTGCCGCAAATAAAGTTGGAGTATTAAGAGCAACTCATGTAATACCAAGGATACATAAAGAAGTAGCTGATAATTTATTGAAAAAAGAAGAAAGAGCTACTCAAAAATATAATAAAGTTAGCGAAATACCAATCAAAGAAAATATGAAGATAGAAGAAAATAAAGATACAAATACAGAAACTTTAGAAAAAGATGTGAAAATTGAAGAAAATGCAAATACAAATGCAAATACAAATACAAATACAAATACAAATACAAATATAGAAACTTTAAGAGAAGATATAAAAGTTGAAGAAAACGAAAATACAAATATAGAAACATTAGAAGAAGTAAAACCAGTAAGAGATGGGGTTACTAATAATAGAAACTTACTAAACATGAATGTAAAAGAACTAAAAAATTTAGCTAGAGAATACAATTCTTCTTTGACTAATAAGGAATTAAACTCTTTGAAAAAAGAAGACCTAGTAGATTTAGTTGATAAATTGATTAGAGAGGATAAATAGATATGGAAATTTTAGATAAAGATTTATTATCTATACAAGAAGTTAGAAATCTTGTAAAAAAGGCTAAAGAAGCTCAAGTTAAACTTTCTAGAATGAGCCAAGAACAAATAGATAAAATAGTTAAGTCAATAGCAGATACAGCATATGAAAATGCCGCTAAATTAGCTAAAATGGCCAACGAAGAAACTGGATTTGGAAAATATGAAGATAAAATAGTTAAAAATACATTTGCATCTAAAATGTTATATGAAGCCATAAAAGATATGAAGACTATTGGGATAATAGGTGAAAATAAAGAAGAAAAAACAGTTGATATAGCTACACCAGTAGGAGTAGTAGCAGGGCTTATACCATCAACAAATCCAACATCAACAGTAATCTACAAAGCTATGATTTCTATAAAATCAGGAAATTCAATAATTTTCTCACCACATCCAAATGCAAAAAAATGTATACTTGAGACTATAAAAATAATAAGTGAGGCAGCTATAAAAGCAGGGTGTCCAGAGGATATTATATTAGGTATAACTAATCCTAGCCTTAAAGGTACTAATGAATTAATGAAGCATAAAGATACTAAACTTATTTTAGCAACTGGTGGAGAAGCTATGGTTAGAGCTGCTTATTCATCAGGAACACCTGCCATAGGTGTAGGACCAGGAAATGGACCAGCATTTATAGATAAGAGTGCAGATATTAAGTTAGCAGTTAAAAGAATATTAGATTCTAAAACTTTTGATAACGGTGTAATATGTGCATCTGAACAATCTATAATAGTAGAAAAATCTATGGAAGAGATAGTTGTTAATGAACTGAAAAATCAAGGAGCTTATTTCTTAAATGAAGAGGAAAGTGAAAAGCTGTCTAAATTTATATTAAGAGCAAATGGAACAATGAATCCTCAAATAGTTGGAAAGAGTGTAGAAACACTTGCTAAATTAGCTAATTTAAGTAATGTGCCAAGTTATGCTAAAGTGCTTATAGCAAGAGAATCTAGAGTAGGAAATGATGTAGCTTACTCTAGAGAAAAACTGACTCCAATACTTGCATTTTATGTAGAGGAAAATATTGAATCTATTATGCAAAAATCTAGAGAGATACTTTTAAACGAAGGTGCTGGTCACACATTCTCAATGCATGCTAATGATGAGGAACTTGTAAAGAAATTTGCACTTAATATGCCAGTATCAAGAATAATAGTAAATGCACCATCTGCACTTGGAGGAATAGGTGGAGCAACAAACTTATCACCTGCCTTAACACTAGGGTGTGGAGCTATAGGTGGAAGTTCAACTTCAAATAATGTAGGACCATTAGATTTATTAAATATAAAGAAAATAGCTTATGGAGTTAAAGAAATAGAAGAACTTAGAGGCACAAATTCTAAAGTAGAAAAATCAATATTTGACTCTATGGATAGAGAAGAGCTAATAAATGTATTAGTAAAAAAGATAGCTTTAGAGCTATGTTAGATTTTAAAAAACTAAAATAATTTTAAAAAATATTAATATAAAATTTTGGAGGTAAGAATTATGGCAAACGCAAACGCATTAGGGATGATAGAAACTAAAGGATTAGTAGGAGCAATAGAAGCAGCAGACGCAATGGTTAAGGCTGCCAATGTTCAATTAGTTGGAAAAGAGCAAGTAGGTGGAGGTTTAGTTACAGTAATGGTGAGAGGTGATGTTGGAGCTGTTAAAGCTGCTACAGATGCAGGTGCTTCTGCTGCTGAGAGAGTTGGAGATTTAATATCTGTTCATGTTATACCAAGACCACACTTTGAAGTAGATGCTATATTACCAAAAGTAAATGTTGACTAATAGGTTATATAGTAAATAAAATTTAAATTTGATAAAAAGGGGATGTCAATATATTTTGAGGAGTCCCCTTTTATACATCTAATAGGAGATGTGATAAAATGAGTGTTTTAACAGAAAATCAAATAAGAAAAGAAATGCGCGAAAACAAAGGGAATATAACTGAATATTACATTGAAAAAGGTCAGATTATAACTCCTTTAGCAAAGTCTTATTTAGCTGAAAAAAAAATTGAAATAAAATATATTGATAATATTTCAAATACAAACAATGAGAATAAGGAAGTTATAAAAGAAACTGTAAAAGAAGAATCTTATAAATACAAAACTGTATTTGGAGCTAAGTTAAATGAAAAGCCAGAACATATGACTCATTTAAATGGAGATATATTAGTATTTAAAGACCATAAGAGGATAATTTTAAGAGGAAAAATAGACTCATTAGAATCAAAAATACTAGAGGTTCAAGTTTTGTGTAACAAAAAAGGTCTGGGAAAATTAGTAAATGAGTTACAAGAAATATTAGAGTTTGTAAGGAAGATAATGAAATGTGAAGTGTTAGAAGAAAAATTAGATAGCTTTAAGCTTTTAGGTCTATCTGAAAAAGAGTTGAGAGAACAATCTCATAATCCTAAAAAATATTTTGGTATAGGTCATGAATTTCCAACTTATAAAATGGGTGAAGAAGTAGTACTTATAAATAGTATAAGAACTAGTACTAGGGAAGCTGAACTCTGTGCATATGAAGCGTTTAAAGGTGAATATGGAGAAGTTGAGAGAGAAGATTTAATAAAAGCTCTTAATAGATTGTCATCAGTGTTCTGGATTATGATTTATAAAATAAGAACTGGACAATACCAGTAGTTGGGGGATATTTATGGAAAACCTATTAAATGAAATAGTACAAGAAGTAGTAAGTAGAGTTAAAAAAGAAGTATTTATAGAAGTTGAAGCATCAGGAAGACATGTACATTTAAGTGAAGAAGATGTAGAAAAACTATTTGGCAAAGGATATACATTAACAAAATTAAAAGATTTATCTCAACCAGGTCAATATGCTTGTAAAGAAAGAGTTACAATAATTGGACCAAAAAGTACATTAAAAAATGTTGTAGTTCTTGGACCTTGTAGAAAGGAAACACAAGTAGAAATATCTTTAACAGATGGTTCTATATTAGGATTGAAGCCACCAATAAAGCAAAGTGGAGATTTAGAAAATACCTTAGGTATTAAAATAGCTACAGAAAAAAGGGAAATTGAACTTCAAAAAGGTCTTATGGTAGCAAAAAGACATATACATATGTCGATAGAAGATGCCAAAAAATTTAATGTGGTAGACAATGAGATAGTTGAAGTTAAAGTATTTGGAAAAAGACCTTTAATATTTGATGATGTAGTTGTTAGAGTTAGTGATAAGTTTAAAACTTATATTCACATAGATTACGATGAGGCAAATGCATGTGCATATTCAAAAGGAAGTATTGCAAAGATAATAAAGAGATAGCTATACACCTAGAAAGGAAAGCTTATGGATTATAACAATCTTATAGAGATTATAGTAGAAGAACTTTACAAAAAAATAAATACTACGAATATTAGATGTATAGAAAATGAAAATAGAAAAAAATTAGTTATATTATATGAAAATGATAAAAGTAAATTTGATTTATTAAGTGATAAGTTTAATATAGAAATATTTGATAATGATACAAAAGATTCTGATGTAGTAATAGTATCAAAACTTTGTCTGAGAGGTATTTGCAATTTAGCATTAGGAAATAGTTTTTCAAATGAAGAAAGATTTCTATTAAAAATGCTTATGAAAGGTAAGAAAGTATATGTGTTAGATGGAGGAATAGAATACAAACTCTATAAAGACACTGCACCTAAAACACTATACAATAAATACAGAGCGTATGAAGATGATATTTGTAAATATGGAGTAAAGATTATAAAGGATTTAAATGAGATAACATTAAGTGAAGTAGCGTTTAATGAAATAGCATTTAGTGAGGAAAAGTTTAAAAAAGAAATATTGAATGAAGAAAAAGTAAAAATAGATGATAAGTTTAGCATAGATTTGACGCATAAAAGGCTTATATCGGAGTCTGATTTGAGAAAGCCTATGATAAATGGAACTAAGGATATTATCGTAAGTCAAAATAGTATAATAACTCCATTAGCTATGGATTTTATAAGAATACATAATATAACAGTAAAAAGAATATAGTGGAGGAGACTTATGGAGATAGGAAAAATAGTTGGTAATGTATGGGCAACAAGAAAAGATGAAAAGTTAAATGGACAAAAATTCTTAGTTGTGAAACTATTAAATGCTAAAGATACATATAAAGAAGGCTTTTTAGTAGCTGCAGATAATGCAGGGGCAGGGAATGGAGATTTAGTCCTTATAACGAGAGGCTCTGCTGCCAGAACTTCAATAGAAAGACAGAGTGTTCCAATAGATGCAACTATAGTTGGAATAGTCGATTCTCTTGAATTTGCGGATGAGTAAAAGTATTGATGCTATAGAGTTTAATATAAGAGTTAAGGAGGTAATAAGAGATGGATATAAGTACGTTAGATAAAGATATATTGGAAGTATTAGTTAGACAAATAATAGAAGAAAATTTAAATGGTTCTAAAAATAATGTAGATTTTGATAGACACAAAGATATAAGTGGAATAACTTCTATAAAATTACCAAGAGTAAAGGTAGATGAAAGTAATAGATTAGATACTGGCAATCCAAATGATATAGTTTATACAAAAGATTTATTTACCTTAGAAGAAAGTCCAAGATTAGGTTGTGGAATTATGGAAATGAAAGAAACAACTTTCGATTGGACATTAAATTATGATGAAGTAGACTATATAATAGAAGGAACTTTAGACATATTAATAGATGGAAGAAAGATAACAGCATCTGAAGGGGAGCTAATACTTATACCAAAAGGAAGTAGTATAAAGTTTTCAGTACCTAATTATGCTAGGTTTATATATGTAACATACCCAGCAGATTGGGAATCACAAAAGTAAGTAAAAAGACTATGGAGAAAAGTAAGTAAAAAGGCTATGGTAAGTTAACAATCATAGCCTTTATGTAATAGACTATATTTTTTTTACTGGAACTTGAATTTCCATAAGCGTTTCATTTAAGTAACTAGTAAGAGTCACATCTATTTTAAATATCTGATAAATATCGCCATTAAGGCATAGGTTGTGTTCACTCATATACTCTTTTATAAAATCAAAAGACGGATGGTATCTTTCAAGTTCATCACCATCATAATACATAGAAAGATATAATCCACCTGGAACAAGCTTTTTTAAAGAGGACTGTACATCGTTGTCTTCTACGAATATAAATGGAGATAGAGGAATATAATCTTGCGATTCGTCTAAAATCGAATCATTACCATAAGCACCCACTCTATCGCTCGCAACAATTGGAGCAATCTCATTTAAATGAGATTCTAATTCAGTTACAGCAAGAGCTAATTCATGAGGTCCACCAGTTGGTTCATCAAAGGTAATCATATATCTATCTGGAAGTGTAAGCTCTGTAATTGTATTTACTGGAGATAGAGAATTTAATTGTTTTAAAAATTCAACTTTTTTATTTAATACCTTTTCAAGTTCTATTTTTTCTCTGATTTCTGAGTGAAGTGTTTCTTGGTATTTTTCAAAAATTTCAATAGATTTTTGGAAATTTCTGTCATTAAAATAACTTGTAATATCATTGATACACATTCCTAATTGTCTTAGTTCTTTTACAGTTCCTAACTCTTCGTATTGAAGAATAGAGTAATATCTATATTTAGTATTAGGGTCTACATAGTTAGGTTTTATAAGATTTATTCTGTCGTAATATCTTAGTGTTTCACTTGTAAGATTTCTAAGTTTTGCTAATTGGGTAATTGACAAAAGTTTATTATGCACAATATTTACCTCCTATTTTAAGCTAAAAATTTTAAAAGGAAAGATAGTTTTTTAATAGACGTCATATAAGGTGTTTAAATAAACTTTTTAGGAAAATGTAAACTAATTTAATTTGATAATACTAAATTATATTAATTTTCTTAACATAATAATAATACCAAAAAACAGGCAAAAAGTGAAGTATAAAGAATTGATTTTCTATGACCATTTTTATGGGAAAGTAAATATTGATTAAACGATAAAGTGTCTGGTATTACTTAGATTAAAAGCAATTAATTTATTTTATTAAAAGGCATACAATTATTGGAAAGACTAAAAGATAATTATGAAAGAGCTAGAAATAACTATGAAAGACTAAAAGATAACTATAGAGAATTAAAGAATAATTATAAAAGGCTAAAGAGTGATTATGAAAGAGTTAAATATAAGATATAAAGGAGCTAAATATCAGTTTTGAGTAATAATTAAAACTATTTACTTAGCTCTTTTATAATACATCACTCATCATATGTATCTTAAAATAATATGTATTTCAATCCATGAATTAGATTAATTAAGAGAATCATTTAAAGCTTTTTCTTCATTTAGCCACTTTCTACATTGTTCAATCTTTATTGTAGGGTCAAAACCTTGGTCTTTTCCCATATTTGAAAGCATATCACAAGGGAAAGTATCACATTCTCCACAATGGTTAAATTCTTTGCTTTCACAGCAAGTCTTAACCTTACATTCACCACCCCAAAATGGGCCTTTCATTTGAGTACATCCTTTACAATTTACTTTCTCTTTTCTTGTACAACTGTTACAGAGTACACCACATCTTGATTCAAACATATAAACACTCCTTTTCTAACACTTAAATATATTATAAAATTCTTTTAATTCTTCCTTTTCATCTGAAGATAATTGACTTTTTCTGATGCCTTGAATTGCAGCTTCTAATGAATATAGACGATTAATACATGCAGAAGCATCAATAGATTTTATTTTTAACCATGCCTGTTTGCTACCTATTTCCTTTAATTGTTCATAGTTTGTGATTCCAACTTGGTTTAATTGACCCTCAACTACAGGACCTATATTTGGTAATTTAGAAAGTTCACCCATCATACCACTCCTTATCTCTTGAATATTCAACAAAATTACTAATCATAATTTATAACTACTGTTCAAAAAACTCCTTTGCATATTCTACAACACCAGATACTTCTTTCAACCCATTGTCTAGTAGTTCTATAGCCATAAAATTTTCATCTGGTACTTCAAATGGAGCTTTTATATTAAACTTACTTGCCACTTGATAGCCAAACTTAGGATAATATTTGTCATGACCTAAAACTACACAACCTTTATATCCTTTTGACTTTGCAATTTTATGTCCTTCTTCAATTAACTTTGAACCTATTTTTTTACCTTGAACATTAGGAGAAACTGCTACTGGTGCTAGTGCAAGTAGTACATCATTTTTAACCTTTATTTCTGTAAATAGAATATGACCAACTATATTTCCATCATCTTCAGCTACAAGTGAAAGTTCTGGAACAAAGCTAGTACTATTTCTTAATCGATTAACAAGGTTTTGTTCATCATGGTCAGAAGATTCTTCATTTGCAAATGCAGACTTAACAACTTCATATACTTTATCTTTATCACTGGCTTTTTCTTGTCTAATTATCATTTTAATTTATCCTCCTGTGGATTAAGGCTAATTCTAGAAAATAAAATAGCAATGTACTATAGTCTTATCACTAGTTTTATTATCTTTTATTATAACCTTGCTTCTTTACAATTCGTATAAAATATAAATAATCTTTTCTTCTTATCCTTCTTTTCATTTACAATTATTTAGCAATTTAGTAATTTGTTTTCAGTCATATTACTAGATTGAATTTCATCTATACATATTATATTTCATATTAAGAAATAAAGGAAGAGTAGATACTAAAAATAGGTAAATCTTCTACTAAAAATAAGTGAATTTTCAGAAGTAAGTATTGACTTCTCATGTTTGTTCCATAATTTCTTTTTTTAAAGATTATAAATAATATATTTGAATTACTTATCATATATACTTTATTTATTATAATACAAAAGGGTGACGCCATCTTGTCATATATACTTTTATTATAATATTAAGATATAACATCATTTTTTCTAAAGTTTCTCTTAGCGATTTCAGAAAATATTATAGTAGTAGCAAATGCAACACATATTGTAATTATAGTATCGTTAACATTTAAAGCAGATTGCTTTATAATACCCATAGCACTTCCTAGCATAGAGTATGGGAAAAATATCCCAATAGAAGGTTGTGCTACTAGTAAGCCCATTCCAAATAGAGAAAGGCAAAGACTGATACCAATAGGAGTAGCAAAACTTCTAATCTTTATAGATAGGTATAGTTGTATAGAAGCTATTGAAATGGAAATAATCCAACCCTTAACAATCCAGCCAGCAAGTTCATTAGGTACACTTTGGGAAAATCCAATCATATTTCCAGCCACTATGTAAAAAATAACAAAAACAATTTGAGTGATAGCTGTAAGTATTGAAATAACTATAAGCTTAGATAAAAAAATATTTTTTAAATTGATTGGAAGTGTCATTACATTATTCCAATTATGATTCATATGTTCAAGTCTACAAACATAGGCACAAAAGATTGCTATTAATATAGGAAAGAAAAACTCACCATAAAATAGACTAACTTGAGTCCACAAGCTATACCATTCTTTCTTAAGGACACCTTGATTTAGATAAAAGTTTCCAGAACCAATTAGCACACTTATAAGTGGTAAAGCCAATAATATATACCATATAAAAGAATTTTTTAACTTTAGGATTTCTCCAAGAACCGATTTTCTTAACATTTAAATCCCTCCTATATTTCCTTATTTAATAAATGATTTTTTCCAATATAATAAATTAACATTCCAACAAAGAAGATTAAAACAGTCATTGAAAAATTCATATTTACTTTGTAAACTGATGAACCAAGGGCAGTGTCATAGGCATAATTTAGAGGCGTTAATTCTATGTAATAAGACCATATAAATAATCTACGAATACCTTGAAAAAATAATCCTGATGTTAAACCTATAAAGCTACCTAACATACCAAGCGTAACAGCAAGCATTTGATTTTGGAATACAGTTGCAACCCATTGGTGCAGTGCTATTATAGCTATACTAACAAGTATTGTGCCTAAGGTATATTTGATAATTAAGGACATAGAAAATGGTTCGATAAAGCCCTTAAAAGACGCAAAACCTAAAATAGCTAATATTTGTAAGAGTATAGATACTGATATCAAAATAGTGGAGCATAAAAATTTAGAAAAATAAATACTGTTTAAGGGTGTAGCAGAAGATTTTAAAAGTTTCCATGTATCTCCTTTATGTTCTATATCGCTTATTCGTGAAGTAATTATTGATATTAAAATAGGAAAAAATAATCCGTTTAAACTTGTAAAACTCATAATCATGTATGAATATTCAAATCCACTTAGCATGTCTGGATTTTTTGTAAGAGCTCTGTTTGAATTCATGATACACCACATTATCTCAACAGCTACAAATAAAAATGTCATCAAAATAATTTTCTTTCTTTTGATTTTGTAAAATTCTAAACTAAGATATTTCATTATAAAGTCACCGCCTTGCCAGTAAGTTCAAGGAATATATCCTCTAAGCTCTTTTTATGTTCTTCTATTCTAAACACATCCATATTTGAATGTACAAGTATGTTATTTACTTTAGCTACATCTGTATCTTTTAAATTCTCAATAGTTAAATATCCATCTTGTATAAGTGACATATATCCTTGTGTATTTAAAAGTTTTTGGGCAGATATTGGATTTTGTGTTTTAATAGCAATATGACTTTGACCTTTATCATGAAGTTCTTTTATACTATCTTGAAAAACAAGTTCGCCATGATTTATTATTCCTATTGATGTGGCGATTTGGTCAATTTCACCTAGAAGATGACTGGAAATAAGAACTGTCATACCGTATTTTTCTGGAAGAGATTTTATTAGTTCTCTAATCTCTTCAATTCCAGCTGGGTCAAGTCCATTTGTAGGTTCATCAAGTATCAATAATTTAGGAAACTTCATTATTGCCATGGCAATACCAAGACGTTGTTTCATACCTAGTGAATATTGACTGACCTTTTTATTCTTTTGATTTTCTAGTCTTACTATTTTTAAGGCTTCTTGTATATTTTTTTTAGGTAAATCTAATAGTCTTTGCATAATAGTCATATTTTCAAGCCCTGTCAAGTGTCCATAATATGATGGAGATTCTATCAATGAGCCAATATCATTTAAAATTGATATTCTATTTTTATCGTTTAATTCTTTGCCTAAAATACTAATATTTCCTTGTGTAGGTTTTGCAAGTCCAAGTAGCATTTTAAGAGTAGTGGATTTACCAGCACCATTAGGACCTAAAAAGCCATATACAGCTCCTTTTGGGACTCTAAGGTCTAAGTCTTTTACTCTAAATATTTTATTGTATTCTTTTGAAAGTCTGTTTGTCTTAATTATCATTTCCATATGTTTTATCCTCTTTTCTATAATTTAGTATGAATTTTTATGACTTACATATAGCAGTGTTTGTAGCTTATATTAATACAATAAAGCACTTACATTTCAGCTAGCTGAAGTTTACCTTACGATAACCTTAAATAGTCTATTGAGGTAAAGTTATAAAAATGGGTATATGATATACTTAGGAAGGGTGATGATTATGGAAACAATAAAGGATAAAAAAATACTTGTGGTTGATGACCATAAAGAATTATTAAAAATGATAGATGAAATCTTAAGAAAAGAGGGATTTAATAGAATTTTTCTAGCATCTAGTTATGAAGAAGCTGTGAGAGTATTTAAAAATATAAAACCAGACTGTGCAATTTTAGATGTAGTGTTGCCAGATGGAGATGGCTTTTCTATTATGAGAAAAATTAGAGAAACATCCAAGATACCAGTTATTTTTCTTTCTGCAAGAGGAGAGGATGAAGATAGGTTGATTGGTCTAGGTTTAGGGGCTGATGATTATATAGTAAAGCCATTTTTACCTAAAGAACTTACTTTAAGGTTAGTAGGTATATTAAATCGTGTATATATTCCTATGAAGGAAGATGAGTTGCCAGTATTTAAACTAGGAGATTATGTTGTTGTAAATTTAAATACTGCATGTGTAAAAAAAGATGGACAAGAAATATCTTTAACTGCTAAAGAACATTCCCTGCTTTTAAAGCTGTATGAAAATAAAGGGCGAATTGTTACTAGTGATGCACTATGTCAAGCTATATGGGGAGATGACATGTATGGGTATGAAAATACTCTTATGGTACATGTTAGGAGAGTTAGAGAAAAGATAGAAGAAGCTCCATCTTCTCCTAAGCATCTTCTTACAGTAAGAGGGCTTGGATATAAGTTAATTATTAATTGATTTATGCCATATGAAGATTTCAAGAGGAGGGATTTAATTTTGGATAGTGTAAAGTATATATTAAGGCGATTTATAGGTTCAAGTATCTTGATTTCATTATTTCTAATTATCTTAAACATAGCAGGATTTTTGATATTTTCATATGTAACTTTTGTATACCCATACTCTGGCGAATCAGATACAAGCAATAGCAGAGAAACTAAAGCAAATTTAATGATGCTTGAAGAAAAGCTAACTTCAAAGGATGGTAAGTTTGTCTTGGATGAATCTAGTAAAGAGGTGTTACACAAAAATCAATCTTGGGCAATGCTAATTGATGATAATGGGGACAGAATATGGGAGTATGATTTACCAAAAGAAATACCAAAGCATTATACTTTAACTGATGTAGCTAAGTTTTCAAAATTTTTTTTAAAAGACTATCCTGTGTATGTATGGGAACATCCTGATGGGCTTCTAGTTACAGGATATCCCAAAGACAAGTATACAAGGTTTAACCTTACTTATACTATTAAGGAAATAGACCAATTTCCAAGGTTAATATTAATTATGATTTTGCTTAATGCAATGATTACTTTTTTAATAGCTTTGTTTATAGGATTAAAAATGATAAAATCTATAAAGCCAATTATTACAGGGATGAAGCTTATTTCAAAGGGCGAGCCAGTACTTCTTCAAGAAAAGGGGATACTTAGCGATATTTCAAAATCTATTAACTCTGTATCTAGAGAATTACAGGAAAAAAATGCAAAGCTTAGAAAAAGAGAAGAAGCTAGGTCTAATTGGATTGCAGGAATATCTCATGATATAAGAACACCACTTTCAATGATAATAGGATATGCTGGAGAGCTTGAGGAAAGTAAAAATCTTTCTCAAAGAGAGCATGAGCAAGTATATATTATATGTAATCAAGGTATTAAGATTAGGGAATTAGTAAGCGACCTTAACTTAGTCTCTAAATTAGAATACAATATGCAAGCATTAGATTGCGGTAAAATTAGGGTTTCTGCTTTCTTAAGAGAGGTTGTTTCTGATTTTATAAATAATAATTTGGATAATAACTTTTATATTGAGCTTAATATATTGGATGAAGATATTATTATAGATGCAGATAAAAAGTTATTAAAAAGAGCTATTAGCAATTTGATACAAAATAGTATAACTCACAATCAACATGGATGTAATATAAATGTAGTTTCAAGGTCTGATTTAGATTTTTGCTATATAACTATTGAAGATGATGGAAAAGGTATGAGTAAAGATAAAATTAGTTATTTGTTGAAGAATCAATATAATTTGAGTGATGCATATGCTAAAGGTCAGAATCATGGTCTAGGGCTTTTAATAGTAGCAGGTATTATAAACGCACACAAAGGTAAATTAGATATCATAAGTGAGGATTGTCAAGGTCTAAAAATAACTTTAAAATTACCACTAGTAAAGTAATATTTTATAACGAAATAATGAATAAGCGTGAACAATGAAAATATTTTGAAAATAATTTTATTATTTATTGACAAAAATGCTCTATCATAGTAGAATAAATATAAATTCTTTTCTTGTCAAGTTTTATTAAATAAAATAGTAACTTTTGCTTTATGCGCTTAGAGCTAAGTTACTCATGGTATCAAAATTTTCATAGGAATAATATATTTTGGAATTATTGTAAGATTGTTAAACTCTTTAAATAGTTCCCTTTTTTTAAATATTTTTTAATAATACTTAAAATGTTATTGACAAAAATATTCTACTAAAATAGAATTA